>CAMVIC010000017.1 GCA_947167435.1 uncultured Clostridia bacterium
GGTCAGAATGCCCGCCAGAATCACGGGGATGCCCAGCTTGGTGTGCAGCAGGCCCGTGACCAGGCCCGCCAGCATCCCGGCCAGCACGGCCACCAGCAGCGCCACCCAGGCGGGCTTGCCGCTCAGAATCAGCATGACCGTCACCGCGCCGCCGGTGGTGAAGGAGCCGTCCACCGTCAGGTCGGCCACGTCCAGCAGGCGGAAGGTGATGTACACACCCAGGGCCATCAGGCCCCAGATCAGGCCCTGGGCAATGCCGCCGGGCATGTTTTTAAAGAGCTTCAGAATGTTCAGCGATGCGAAATAAGCAGTGATACCCACAGTATGTCTCCTCGTTTTCGTCCGTATTCACCCCAAAACCCCTTCGGGAAAACCCGAAGGGGTGGGGAAATGCTGCGTTGGGAAAAGGATCAGGCGGCTTCGGCCTCGTCCGCGCCGATGGCCACGTAGTCCTCGGGAACGGTGATGCCGAGAGCGGCGCACAGGTCGGCGTTATACTCCTTGACGAACTCCGGCGCGTACTCGATGGGCATCTCGGAAACCTCGGCGCCGTTGACCAGAATCTCATAGGCCATCAGGCCGGTGGCGTAGCCGATGTCGTAGTAGGAGATGGACAGAGTGACCACGCCGCAGCCGGCGCACAGGTTCTCCTCGCCGGCGACGATGGGCACGCCCGCGGGCTGTGCCACGTTGTTGATGGCCTCGGCGCAGGAGGCGGCGGTGTTGTCGGTGGGGATGTAGAGCACGTCGTTATCCTCGCAGGCGGAGGCGGTAACAGTGGCAACGTCGTTGGAGTCGGTGAAGGTGTAGGCGGTCACGGTGTAGCCGTGAGCCTCCAGGAACGGGGTGATGGTCTCAACCTGGTACTTGGAGTTGGCCTCGGCGGAGCAGTAGAGGATGCCTACGTTCTTGGCATCGGGGAAGATCTCGGCCAGCATATCGGCCTGACCGTCCAGAGGCGCCAGGTCGGAGGTGCCGGAGACATTGATGCCGGTGACGCCGTTAAAGTCGTCCAGATCCAGGGCAACGCCGTACTCGGTGATGGAGGTGCCCAGAATGGGGATGGAGGGCGTGGCGGCCTGGGCGGCCTGCAGGGCCGGGGTGGCGTTGGCCATGATCAGGTCCACTTCATCGGACACGAACTGGTTGACGATGGTGACGCAGGTGGCGGAGTCGCCGGAGGCGTTTTGCTCGTTGAAAACGACCGCGTCGCCCAGCTTCTCGCTCAGGGCATCCTTGAAGCCCTGGGTGGCCGCGTCCAGCGCGGGGTGCTGTACCAGCTGGCAGATACCCACGTTGTAAGTCTCACCATCGGCAAAGGCGCTGACGGCGCACAGAGAGAAAACCATACACAGAGCGCAGAGAACAGCAAGAATCTTCTTCATTTTTCTTTCCTCCAATTTTTTGCGGTTTCCGGGAAGCGGTCCGACCCGCCGGAAAACAGAAAACCGCACGGCTGAAGTCCGTACGGCTGAAATGCTCCGGTCAGGGTCCGATAAGCAGCACAGACTTCTATACGCTGGTTTTCCAGGTATAGCGATATCTGTATGCGGAATATCGGATCATCGTCATAACGCGCCTCCTGTGGATCGTGACCATACTTTAACTCTTTTTGGTGTTAAAGTCAAGAGCGGAAACCGCCATTTTTGCTTTTTGTTCTCTTTTCACAGAAGCGCCGGGCAGATCGGGCGATTCTCAAGACAATATGTATAGTGGCTCTGACGGACAGTCACGCGCTCCGGCGGGCCCGGCGTAAAAGGATTGGCAAGCGGACAGTTTTGTGGTAAACTGCGGATACAAGGATGAGCAAAAGGAGTTTTTTCGATGAAAACAGTACTTGCGGTGCTGCTGGGCCTGATTTGGGGCGCAGCTGCAGCCCTGGTCAACGCAAAAATCAGCGCAGACGCCCTGAGAAAAAACAGCAGCAGCGCAATCCGGACCGCCAGCGCCGGCCGCATGGCCGTGGACGCGACGGCCCTGGGACTGGTGTTCCTGCTGCGCGGCGTGCTGCCGCTGCCCTATGAGGTGGTGCTGGTGGCGACGGCAGTTTCTCTGTCCCTGTGTACCATCTTTTATTCCTTCCGTATGAGCAAGTCATTGAAAGAAACACAGGATCCGAATCAGAGGAAAGAAGGTGAATAGTCAGATTGAAAAGATGGCTAAAAGCGACGCTTGCGCTACTCCTTGCTGCATTTATTCTACTTCCCATGAGAACAGACGCGGCTGCCGGTAATTACGAGACGATACAGCTTACTGCGCAAAACTGGGAGAAGTATTTCCAAGTGGATTGCGTGGAGAATTACAATGCCCTCGACGCGGGGACGACAACTTTTTACACTGTAGATCTGATTTATCAGCTTGTCTTGCGGGAAGAATACCGCGACCGCCTTTCACCAGATGTGGTTTCGACACTGCATTTTTCTTTCCGGTTCAACAAGTGTATGAATCTGTTTACCGTCGATCTGGAGAGAAAGCATATTGCCGATGATGGAGAGTATTCTGCGGTCGAACCAATTACCGTATCGGTAAACGCCGAGCTCACGGTCCCATATAATCCCCAGGACGAGACATGTTGTATTGCGAAGACAGCCATTCTTGTCTCCGATAATAACACAGGAAGCGCCTTGGGCTTCATAATGAAGGACTTTCAAGTCGTTTCAGCCTCCGGCAGCTTACAATTGAAAACAAACGCAGGGGCGAATAGTGGGGAGCCGGCATCTTCCCCGGCAAATACAAGAGACTGGAACGCGCTGCTTCGCCTTCCTTATCGCTGGGATATCGACGACTATAACCAGATCAGCACCAGCCGATCGCCTTATCTGAGCGCGTGGATGCAAAGCGCCTATGTTGGCCGCTTTGATAACATTTCAGTGGATTTCAAGGCGGATTACCTGCCGGTTGCGACCTACTGCTGCCTGGCCAATTTTTATCTGGACTATCCCTACTTGGAACAACGCTACAACAAGGTCTATACCGGCAGCAGCATTGGCGGCTATGCCGGATTCCAGCACAATCTGGAAATCGACGGTTATAATTCCATCTTGTCCCTCTGGGATATCCTTTGTGAAGACAGATATGGGAATGTGACGGTATACAGTGCGAAACAGACCTACCCTGCAGTAACGGATGAATCGCGGCGCACATTTGATGAAGACGGCACAGGTGTGCACTGCAGCGTGGATTATCCGTGGAAAGCCGGCAAATGGTACCGGATGCTTCTGCAGTGCGGCACCTCAGAAACGACAGGGAATACGACGGTGCTGCAGTGGGTCTGTGACCTGGAAACCGGCAGATGGACCCGATTGTGTGAATATGACATGGGATTCCCGGATGTCGCTTTCAAAGGAAACACTGCGGTTTTCCTGGAAAATTTCACGGTCCGCACCTCAGGTGAGATCCGGACAATGGAAATTCGTAACTACCGGGTCCGGGATGTGCACGGGAAATGGATTGATATCACAAATGCGGCGAACGTGAGTAGTTACTTCCCCAGCTATATAGGAAGCTACCAGTATGGCTCAGACGGGACGACACTTTGGTTTATTACTACCGGTATTTCCGGCTGCGCTCCGAAACAGGGGGAAATGAACTTGAAAGTGAGGAATCTGGAATCTGGTTCACCGTATTAGAACAACTTCTGTGCTATGAGCCGGGGCGTCAGCGTAAGGGGAATGGCGTCCGGGAAGAGAAACGAATGCAGCGGAAAAACAAACCGGCAGCCGACTCTCGCGGGAGAGTCGGCTGCCGGTTCATTGAAAGGGGTTCTTGTGGAAGCCCCCTGCGCAGAGGAACTGAAATCAGTACTTCACGATGGAGACACTGATGGAGGTGTTGTCCAGTTCTTCCATGTTCTCGAAGAACTTGGCGCCGTTCCAGCCGCAGCGGCCGTCTTCACTCACAAAGAACAGGAAACCGCCCTCGTTGGCAAGAATGGTGACCGGCTCGCCGTGCAGGATGATGCCCAGGTCGCCGTTGCCCTCTTCAGGAATGGGCATGATGTAGATGCCGCCCTTGGGAGAGCAGCCCTTCACGGTAGCGCTCATGGGCTTGTCCAGATAGGCACCGGTGTGAGGCAGACGCAGGGTCACGTCCTCGTTGGAGACGATGTTCCAGGTTCTGCTGTTGATGGTGTAGCTGATTTCGTCGGCAAAAGCGCTCATGGGGCAGAGCGCAAAGACAAGAACCAGACAAAGAACTGCTGCAATGATTTTTTTCATACTTTTCCTCCAATAATATCCATGGGCAGAAGTGCCCTCACTGAAGCGGGGTACCCGGGACGAGAACAGGAACTGAAAGAGTGGGCCTTCCGTCCGGCTACCCTACATGATATGATACTTCAACCCGAATATGCTGTCAATCGGCATTTTCAATGAAAGTGTATCACAAAATGTAGATTTAAGAATCCTTAAGAAATGGAAAGCCGCCGCGAACCGCGGCGGCTTACAAGCTGTCGACAAAGCCGAATGGCTTTGCCGACAGAGAGGATTGCAGCCTGCTGCGCGCACTCGCGCAGGGGCGCTCGCACACTTGTGAGAAGAGTTTTTTCCGAGGCGCATGTCCCCGGAAAAAACGATTCCAATTGATTTTTCGCCTTGCGAGGCGAAAAACTCTGCGAGGCTTTTTTGAATTCAGGTTTGTCGACAGCAGAAAAGCCGCCGCGAACTCGCGGCGGCTTTTCAGTAAGAATCGGGGAGGGGATTACTGCTCGTCCTTTTCGCCGGAGAGCATCACGTTGGTGAGAATGCCGAGAATCAGCGCGCAGGCCACGGTGCGGATCTCAACCCGGCCGAAGGTGACGGTCATGCCGCCCACACCCACGATGAAGATGACGGAGGCCACGAACAGATTCCGGTTCTTGTTCAGGTCCACCGGCTGCAGCATCTTCAGACCGGAGGCCGCGATATGCACACGCCGCCCATGACGCAGTTGGGGATGGTCTCCAGGAAGGCGACCAGCGGGGTGACGCAGGAGCAGAGCAGGCAGGCGATGGCCGCGCCCCAGATGGACACGGAGGAGGCGTTGCGGGTGATAGCCACGGTGGCGATGCTTTCGCCGTAGGTGGTGTTGGGGCAGCCGCCGAAGAAGGCGCCTACAAAGGAGCCGACGCCGTCGCCCAGAAGTGTGTTGGTCAGACCCGGTTCCTCCAGCAGGTCCACCCCCACGATGGTGCTCAGGTTCTTGTGGTCGGCCAGGTGCTCGGCAAAGACCACGAAGGCCACCGGTGCGTAGGCCACGAACAGGGTCAGCAGGTATGCTCCGTTGACGCCGCCCCAGTCTGCCTTCAGGAAGGAGAACTCAGGCAGGGAGAAGATGGTGCCCACGTTGTGCAGGGCGGAATAATTGATGACCACCAGCGCGTCGTTGCCGGTATTCCTGCCGATGAGGGAGAAGAGAGAGGCGCAGAAGTAGCCGGCCAGGATGCCGATGATAAAGGGGATGAGCTTGATCATGTTCTTGCCGTAGGTGGAGGCCAGAACCGTGACGAACAGGGTCACCAGGCCGCAGATCAGGCACACGTAGACGGAGCCGCCTTCGCTGCTGCTGGTCATCAGATCGCCGATGGCGTTGCCGGCCAGAGACAGACCGATGATGGCCACCGTGGGTCCGATGATGACGGGGGGCATGAGCTTGTCAATCCACTTGACACCGCAGAACTTGACTACAATGGCGATGATGACGTACACCATGCCGGCGATGAGAGCGCCGATAATGAGGCCGGCATAGCCAACAGCCATGGAGGCCGCGCCGCCGAAGGCGGTGAACATGGGTCCAAGGAAGGCGAAGGAGGAGCCCAGGAAAACGGGGCTGGAGCTCTTGGTGAAGAGCAGGTACACAATGGAGCCGACACCGGCGCCGAACAGGGCGGCGGAGGCGGTCATATCAGAGCCGGTGACGCTGTTGACTACTGCGGGGACTGCGATGGTGGCGGCCATGATGGCCAGCAGCTGCTGGATGGCAAACAGAACCACCTGACCGAAGCGGGGCTTGTCCTTGATGCCGTAGATCAGATTCATATTTTTTCTCCCTTTCCGCAAATCTCTATTTCAAATAATTTGCTGACAGCTTCAATCTGCGTTCCGGTCCATGAGGAACACGCCGGTCTCCCCGTCGTACTCGGGCAGGCGGACCTCCACCAGCTCCGAGTGGGAGGTGGGCAGGTTCTTTCCCACGTAATCCGGCCGGATGGGCAGCTCCCGGTGACCCCGGTCCACCAGCACGGCAAACTGGATGCTCCGGGCCCGGCCGCAGTGCAGCACCGCCTCCATGGCGGCCCGGGCGGTGCGCCCGGTATAGACCACGTCATCCACCAGAATCACGTCCCGGTCGGTCACGTCAAAGGGCAGCTCAGCCTGCCCCACTCTGGGATTATCCGAAAGAAGGCTCAGATCGTCCCGGTAAAATCCCACGTCCAGACTGCCGCAGGGCGGCTCCACGCCCTCAATGCGGGCGATGTTCGCACGGATGCGGCGGGCGATGGGCTCGCCCCGGCGGAGGATGCCCACCAGGACCAGATTGTCCACGCCCCGGTTCTTCTCGGCAATTTCGTGGGAAATGCGCATGAGGGCGCGGTTCATGGCCGCTTCGTCCAGAATCTGCGCTTTGAGCTTCATGGAGTGTCCCCCTGCCTTTCCAAGAAAAAATGTCCTGCCGGACGGCAAGACACACAAAAACCGGGCGCGCTTTCGCGCACCTTCGCTATGGACGATCTTGCCGGTCTCTCTGTACCGAGGCTTAAAAATCTGTTTTTCCGAGGCTCAGTATACGGCAGAAACCGGCAAAATGCAAGGCCGGATTTTCACTTCGTCGCCTGCCATGAATTTGCCGGAGGCGGCAGACGGACTTTTGGTATGTTTTGCCGAAGAGTGGCACAGCGCGAAGCCGGAGGGGACGGCAGAGCGCCGCCCCCTCCGGCTCCGGTGCACTTCAGTGAAAGCTGCCTCCCCGCTTGAGAAAGGCTTCCGTATAGAGCTCTCTGTGGCGCTGCTCCTCATAGGTGCCGGCCTTCATCTGCTTCATCTCATCCTGTTCCATGGCCAGGTTCCGCCGGGCGGCGTCGAGAAGCTCCGCCGCGTCTAGGCGGGGAATCACGACCAGACCGTCGGAATCGCCAACCAGCAGATCACCGGGCATCACAACCTGACCGCCGCAGACGACGGGGACGTTGATCTCCCCAGGGCCCTCGCGGTAAGGCCCCAGAGGCGTGGCGGCCACGGCGAAGACGGGAAGGGGACTGCTTCGGATATCGTCCAGATCCCGTACGGCTCCGTTGACTACAAAGCCGCCCAGACGCCGCTCCTCCGCATAGGCCAGCATCATGCCGCCCAGCAGGGCGCGGTCGGCGTAGCCGGCGCCGTCGATGACGATAATGTCCCCCGGCTGGGCATAGTCCAGTGCCATATGGGCCATCAGGTTGTCTCCGGCAGGGACCTTTACGGTAAAAGCCGGCCCGATCAGGGGAATCTGGTTATAGGAACGGATCCCTCCGAACATGCAGTTCATGCGTTTGACACAGTCCCCGATGTTGCTGCTGGGAATCTCGCGGTAGGCCTCAATCAGGGCGGCGTCCGGCCGCTCGATATCCAGAAAAGCACGGAATCCTATCGGCATGGTGCGTCCTCCTTTGCAAGCTGCGTTTCTTTCTGCTTACCGTTACTCTACCGCGTTTCCCGGCAAAAATCAATTCACAATTGCGTCAGAAACTTTGTCCGGCCCGTTTCTGACCCGACAAGGCAGGGCAGGAAAAAGATTCGCCGCGGATCGGACAAAAGGAATATACAGAAAAGCCCAGGTATGGTATACTCTGAGTATCCTGAAAATACTGGAGGCGCGCTTATGATCCACCTTTCTTACGAGCAGGAAATCACCCTCATCAAACGTCTGGTCATGGCACAAAACGTTCCGGAAGAAGACGCCGCCTCGCTGGCCGCGGTGGTCACACACTCTGATTTTACCGGCACCTATTCCCACGGGCTGTCCCGCCTGTGCATCTATCTGCGGCAGTATATGGCAGGCGCCCTGGTGGCGCGGCCGGACTTTCGCTGCGTGAAGGATTCGGATGCCTCCCTCGCCTTCGACTGCGGCGGCGGCTCCGGCATTGTGGCGGTGAACCGTGTCTATGACGCGGTGCTGGAGCGTGCCCGCAGGTTCGGCGTGGCCGCGGGCGTCGGCCGCAACAGCGCGAATATCGGCTGCGGCGGCTATTACGGCCACCGCATGGCGGAGGACAACGTAATCGGCATCGTCGTCAGCAACACCTATCCCTGCATGGCACCCTACGGCGGCGCGGACCGGCTTATCGGCACAAACCCCATCATTCTCGGCTGTCCCACCACAAACCCGGACCGCCCGATCGTCATTGACGTCTCCACCAGCGGCGTCGCCATCGGCAAGGTTCAGGCCTATCGCCGGGAGAACCGGGAGATGCCCGCAGGCTGGGCAAACGACTATGACGGGAACCCGACCACCGATCCCCATACCGCCTACTGCGTCCGCCCCATGGGCGACCACAAGGGCTACGGCCTTGCGGTGTTCGTCGACATGTTCGGCGGCGTCCTGTCCGACGCCCTCACAAGCCCCGAGATTCCCTTCGTGGAGGACATGCAGCCCGAGAAGACCGGCTTTGCCGTAATTCTGCTGGATATTGCGCATTTCATCGACGTGGACCGCTTCAAGGAGCATGCATCGCTCTATGCCTCTCTGATCAAGAACAGCCGCACCGCCACCGGCGTGAAGGAGATCTTCATGCCCGGAGAGATCGAGGCCAGGCTCATCGAAGAGCGCAAGGTCACCGGACTTGATTTTTCTGACGCCCTGGAGGCGGAACTCACGGATCTGGCCCGCCAGAGCGGCGCCCTGGGCGAGTCGGGCGTACTGGCGGATCTGCTTGCGTAGTAAGAATACTTATTCTATTCAACTACCCTCAAAAAACTGGCAAGTTCATCGCATAATTTCATTGGACATTTCATTGGCCAAAACGCAGCTTTACATCTCGGATTATTGTCTCGATTTCGAGACAGTTGAAAACAGTGAAATAAGAATCCGAACCAACTGCAAGTCTGCATGGGGTGAGCGCGAGAGAGGATGGGAGTCCCCTTTCGCATTTGAGCGAAGCGGATCATCTCCCGTACGGGACTCGGCGGCATTTTGTTTTCCTTTGCGTGAGACAGGAAAACAAAATCAAGGTATTCACCGGTGTGCGCACCGGTTCATGAAGCCGCCCCCGGCGGCTTCGGACATGATTCGAGTCCCGTACGGACAAAAAACAAGCCCCACCGAAGTGGAGCCTGTTTTTTTGGTGACCCGTACGGGACTCGAACCCATGTTACCGCCGTGAAAGGGCGGTGTCTTAACCACTTGACCAACGGGCCAAAGAAAAAGCGCAGTGGAATTGCTGCGCTTTTTTGGTAGCGGCACCTGGATTCGAACCGGGGACACTGCGGGTATGAACCGCATGCTCTAGCCAACTGAGCTATGCCGCCATAATCTGTTTTTGCTGAACAGCAGAATGTATTTTAGCAGAGGGAAGGCCGCTTGTCAACCGGTTTTTTCGATTTTCAGGAGTTTTTCAAAGAAAATTAAAAATACTCTTGAAATCTGCGGACGGATATGCTATATTAATCGAGCTACGGAGGGTTAGCTCAGCTGGTTAGAGCGTCCGCCTCACACGCGGAAGGTCGACGGTTCGAGTCCGCCACTCTCCACCAAAGTCCCTGAAATACCCAGTATTTCAGGGACTTTTCGTTTATCGTGCCACAAATTGTGCCACAGATTTCGGGGATTATAGAATAGCTGCTATTGTATCCTGCCGGTAGAAAAGGTAATCTGACAGACGTATTTGGCATCCGGAAGAGGTGACAGGGATGGGAAACAGACATTTATCGCTGACGGTAAAGGTGAATCTCCTGATCGTGGCGCTGGTCCTTCTGAGCTCCGCGCTGTTTTTTGCAAGCAGCGAGCGGGCTTTCCAACAGGCGGTGTTCGATCCCTGCACCAGGAAACTGGAGCAGGCCCAGACCGGAACAAAAACACTGGAGCCGTATTTGAAATCCTTCCGGCACTATATCGGCACGGAGGAGTTGGCTGCAGTGCTGGCCCAAAACGCCGGGGACAGGACGCTGCTCAGGGAGTGGATGGAGCAGCAGCCCTCCATGGATGCCGATACCGGGACAGACACCCTGCTGGGCGACTATGACCGCTTTTATTCGCTCATGGAGGCCCTCTGCGGCCACAACGGGACCGACGCCTCGATCGTACAGGTCGAGAAAGGCGGGAAGACTTACATGGTCTGTTTTAACAACAGAAATACCTATTTCCTGGCCCAGATAGGGATGAGCGATACGCTGGAATTCTTCGGCGTGGAGGAGGCCTTCCTGTCCCCGGAGGATTTCACTGAACCGGCAATCCATGAGGATGGAGACTTCTGCTATATGGTCCGCTGCACGCAGCTTGACCTGGGTGAGGACGCACGGATGAATCTGTGGATGATGCTCGACATGACGGACGAGGTCCAGGGGCACAGGCAGTTTATCCTGAGGAGTGTCCTGTTCGCCCTGGGGCTGACGGTGACGGCCTCCGTTGTCAGCATCCTGCTGATGCGGCGCTTCGTGACAGAACCGATTCAGCGTCTGGCGGAGGCGACGAAGGACTTTGTGCCGGAGGAGGACGGAACCTATTCCGGGGAGAAGGTCATCAGGGCAGATATACACAGCCGGGATGAGATCGGCGAACTGCATCGGGATATTCGCACCATGCAGGAAGGCATCGTGGAAAACACCCGGAAGCTGGCCCAGATGACGGCGGAAAAGGAACGCGTCCGGACCGAACTGGACATGGCGGCCGGGATTCAGTCCGGCGCGCTGCCAAATGTTTTTCCCGCGTTTCCGGACCGCACGGACTTCAGCGTCTACGCCACCATGACTCCCGCCAAGGCGGTAGGCGGCGATTTTTATGATTTCTTCCTGGTCGACGATACGCACCTGGGCATCGTGATGGCGGACGTGTCTGACAAGGGCGTGCCCGCGGCCCTGTACATGATGACCTCAAAAACCCTGGTGAAGATCTACGCAAAGATGAAGCTGAGTCCGCCGGAAACCCTGCGCAGAACCAACGAATGGCTTTGCACGAACAACGAGTCCGCCATGTTCTGTACCATATGGTTCGGTGTCCTGGACCTTTCCACCGGCGTTATCACCGCCGTGAACGCGGGGCATGAATACCCCGTACTGAGAAACAGCGGAGGGGTGTTCCAACTGATTAAGGACAGGCACAGCATCTCGGTCGGAACGTTTGAGACGGCAAAGTTCAGAGAGTACGAGCTCCGCATGGCGCCCGGCGACAGGCTCTTCCTCTACACCGACGGGGTGCCGGAGGCGCAGAAGACCGACAGCAGAATGTTTGGGCTGGACCGCATGGTCTCGGCGCTGAACAGGGACCCCGACGCGCCGCTGGAACAGCTGCTGGGCAATGTCCGGGACGCGGTAGATGAATTCACCCAGGGCGCGAAGCAGTTCGACGACCTGACCATGCTCTGTCTGGAATACAGGGGAAAGCCGGTCCGGTCGGAGGCGGAGGACGCAGAGGCATGATGAAACCCCCCCGGCCTTCCCGGCAAGGTGTTCAGTCTCCGCCGGATGATCGCGGGAGCCGTCGGCGGCACGGGGAAAAAACGCAGCCGGATCATGGAGGCAGGCTGGCCGGACAAACAGAAAACCCATGCAAAAGTGCCCTTCAGTTTGGCATTTAATCGGGTAAATCCCTTGTTTGCCCCTTGATTTTTCCGGGAATTGCTGTAAAATAACTTTGTCTGATTTTGTGTGAATTCTGGAGGAATCTTACCATGACCTATGAAATTGACATTGCCGGCTTAAAACGCGAGCTGCCTCTCTGCAAGGTTTCGGACGACCTGTACATCGGCGCTTTCGTCATGTTCGGCGATGTGGAGCTGACCGTGCACTGCGCGACGGAGCTGCTCAAGCGCGCCCCTGAGTATGACTATCTGCTGGCCCCCGAGGCCAAGTCCATCCCCCTGCTGTACGAGATGGCCCGCCAGAGCGGCGCGGACGAATACTTCCTGGCCCGCAAAGGCCCGAAGGCCTATATGTCCGGTGTGTTTGAGGTCAATGTGAAGTCCATCACCACCATGGGTGTGCAGAAGCTGGTTATCGACACTGCCGACGCGGAGAAGATCAAGGGCAAACGGATCCTGATCCTGGACGACGTGATCTCCACCGGCGAGTCTCTGCGCGCCACCGAGGAACTGGTCAGACAGGCCGGCGGCATCATTGCCGGCAAGATGGCCGTTCTGGCCGAGGGCGACGCCGCCAAGCGGGACGACATCATCGTTCTGGCCCCGCTGCCGCTGTTCAATGCCGACGGCACGGTGAAAGAGTAATATCGTTTTCAGAGTGAAACCGGGAAGGTCGATACCCTCCCGGTTTCAGCGTTTATCCCGAAAGAAATCTTTCAGCAGCGCGGCGCACTCCTCGCGAAGGACGCCCGCGTAGACGGCGGGGTGATGACCGTAGCCCTCGGAAAACAGATCGATCACACTGCCGCAGGAGCCGGACAGCGCCTCCCTTGCGCCGAAAACCACCGTGGGAATCCGGGCGTTGATGATGGCCCCCGTGCACATGGGGCAGGGCTCCAGCGTCACATAGAGCGTGCAGCCCTCCAGCCGCCAGTCGCCCAGAGCGGCGCCGGCCTGCCGGATGGCCTCCACCTCCGCGTGTGCGGTGGCGTCCCGCACCTCCTGCCGCCGGTTGCGGCCCCGGCCCAGAATCTGCCCGTCCGGGCCGACGATGACGCATCCCACAGGCACCTCGCCCGCCGCGGCGGCCTCCGCCGCCAGGTCCAGCGCCTGCCGCATATACGATTCATGATCCATGGTGACCTCCTGTTGCGCCTGCCCCTCATCCCGAGGGCTTAAGATTCTTCGGCTCCGCCCCGCGAGGCTGCGCTCAGAAT
>CAMVIC010000018.1 GCA_947167435.1 uncultured Clostridia bacterium
TTTCGGAGAGCCGATGAACTCCCACCACTGGCGGTAGAGCTCCGACGCTTCAAAGGGACGCAGCCTTGCCACGCTGTCCTTCAGCAGAATATTGGTGATCAGCGCACCGCAGCAAACGGCGCCGAAGATGCACACCGCCAGCTTGCGTGTACGCGGGAAGAGCGCCAGCACAACGGCAGCCAGAAAGAACAGAATGCCCTTTTCCCCCAAAAGCGTGACAAGCTTCATCAGAGGAGTCAGAATTCCGCCCAGGGCAACGGCGGCGTTGTGCTGCAGGCTCAGAAGAGCCTGGTCGAAGGGTGCAAATGTACTGTTGAGCCAGGGGGCCAATGCGGTCAGTTCCATCATCAGAACCTTCTTTCCTGTTATAGATTATCGGCCAAAAATCGTGGCCCGCTCCTCGGCACTCACCTGGAGATACCAGCAGAGCTTGTCGATGGTGTGAATCTCCCAGTTGTTGTCCAGGACGAAGTGCCGCAGCAGATCCACCTGCGCGTGCCACTCCTCCATGCTCAATCCCCAACGGTCCCGGTCCCGGGCGGCGTCCGGCTCCAGCAGAGTCTCCAGCTGGTCGATTCGGGCCAGCACATGCTCGTTGGAGAGGACACCGGCACTCAGCTGCGCGTAGCGCTGCAGTGCCTTTTGCCGGAATTCCGGGTTCTGGATCAGACCCCGCAGCATAGCGGGTATCTGATTGCCGGCGTTGCCCACGTCCTGCTCCAGCAGGATGGTGAAATCGCTGCCGTTGTAGTAGAAGGCCCAGTCCAGATCGTAAAAGGCAAAGTACCATTTGCCGCCGTTTTCCGGGGAGGAAAAAATCCTGGCGTTGCCCTGAATGTCAGTGTTGGCGGAATAGCCCTCGAACAGGAACCAGTCGATAAAGTTGTCCTCGTCCACAAGCTGGCAGAAGCGCCGGTAATATTCCTCCTCGCCCAGGGAGTGCTCCCAGGCCATGGTGACCACTTCCTCAAAGAAGCTGGAGCCCACGGGCGCGGGAGTCCGGTACGTGGTGACGCTGCTCTTGCTGACGCCTGCATGGGAGGCGTAATACTGGCGGGAGAAGTCCTCCTTCAGGCAGTAGATGCCGTAATACTCGCCGTTGATGTATAGAATGCAGTACTTGCTTGCCTGGGTATAGAGGGAATCGGAACCCTCCAGAACCAGCTGCTGGAAGAGCTCGTTTCGAAAAATGGAGAAGGTGTAGTCCTGTCCGGCCCGGATGGCGAGGGAACCGTAATCGGTGATGCCGTTGCCGAACACGTCGCAGTTCAGGTCCCCTCCGTAGCGGCCCCTGAAGGAGACGCCGAGACTCTTTTTCGGCAGACTCAGACTGGTCCAGCCCTTCATGCTCACATCACATGCCTGGTTAAAGCCCGTCGCCCCGCCATAGAGGGCCAGATTCGCCGGCACCTTAACGTCCTTGTCGCCGTTGGCGTACATCTTGTCAAAGGCATCGGCATCATCTACAACCAGACTGAGCACCGGCAGGTGGTTCTGCTCATTGAGAAAATAGCTGTAAGTGGCGACCCGGCTGGGCAGCGCCCCGTCCTCCATGCTCATAAGACGGACAATGCTTGTCCGGTCAATGTGGATGGGGCCGGTATAGCGCTGGGATTCGCTGGTGGGCACGCTGCCGTCGAGGGTGTAGAAAAGAGTGCCGTTTCCGCTGAATTCCAGGTCCAGAGCGGTCACCCCGTCATATACGCCGTCAGGAGTCAGGGCAAGGGGCTGCTGGGAGACGCGGCGTACGCCGCCCGTGTTTTCTGCCAGGGGCGTGGGGGAGAGAAAGTAGAAAAAGCCGCCCCGGCCCGGGCTGCGCCCGAAGCTCCCGCCCAGGGGCAGGTCGTGCAGATAGACCGCGTCCACCACCTGTCCCGCGGAATCCGACAGCCAGAGCTGCTCCCCGTCGGCGCCGAGGCCGAAGCCGGTGTTGAGAACGTCTTCCCGGGAGGCGGGCGCGTCCGCCGTGCAGCAGACCAGCAGCAGCTCGCCCGGGGAAAGCTGCCGTGCCGGGAACTGCCAGAGCTTCCGCTGATTCCGGTCGTCGGACAGATAGTAACCGCTCAAATCCACCGTCTGCTGGGAGATGTTTTGAATCTCTACCCAGTCGCAACCCTCGCCGCTGACCTGCGGGGTCTCCCCAATGTTGGCCACCACAACCTCGCTGATGCACAGGGGCCCGGCAGGGCGGCTGGCCTCGCACCAGCTCTCGTAGCCCTGAACGCTGTTGGGATAGCCGGGGCTGATCCAGCAGGTGAGATGAAAGGCACCGGCCTCGTCCCGGGCAAGGGAGCGGTCCGCCCGGTCGGAAAAGCAGTACAGGGAATCCGCACTGCTGCCGTCCGGTGCCAGAAGAAACAGGGTTTCTCCGAGCGCGAGGGAAAAGCTGTCATCCCCGCAGAATACCAGGCACAGTCCGCCCGGCTGCAGGGTCAGATCGCGGGGAAGGGGGAGCCGGGCCTCATCCGCCCGGTCGGAAAGGGACCAGCCTGCCAGGCTTACCGGCTGTGCGGAGCAGTTTTCCAGCTCCACCCAGTCGGAGTATTGCCCGCTGCCGTCCTGCAGACTGCTGCGGTTTTTCACCATCAGCTCCGAGATCCGAAGAAGTCCGCCATAGTCTGGGGCGGGAGTGGGCTCGGCTGCAGGCGTCGGTTCGGGAGACTGTGTTTTCCCGCAGGCAGCCAGCAGCAGAGCCAGAAACAGAACCGACAGCACAAGGCCGGCCTGTCTGATTGCTTTGTTGTTCATAATGCCTCCATGTCTGTTCGTCTCATTGTAGCAAGATTTCTGCCCGATGGCAAGGTTTCTTCCTGATTTTTCTGACAAAGAGGAAAAAGAAAAACGGAAAAATGCGGAAAGAGCAGTTGACTATATCCGGAGAAAAATGTAGAATAAACCAGTTGACCGGCATATCTCACGGAGGGAAATGCAGTGGCGGATTTTCATATCAAAGACGCGCACCGTCTTTCACATGCCTATATCATATCTGCCGCCTCCCAGGAGGAAAGCCAGGCTCAGGCCCTGCGAATCGCCGCCGCGGCGGTTTGCACGGGAACGGAACCGCTGCCCTGCGGCAGCTGCCGCGCCTGCCGAAAGGCCTTTGCCGGCATCCACCCGGATATCATCCGTGTGCGCCGGGAGACGGACGACAAGGGACGGCAGAAAAAGGAACTGCGCGTGGACCAGGTCCGCGCCATGGCGGCGGACGCGGTGGTGTTGCCCAATGAGGCCGAGCGGAAGGTATATCTGATCGAGGATGCCGACCGCATGAATCTCCAGGCGCAGAACGCGGCGCTGAAGCTGCTGGAAGAGCCGCCCGCGGGTGTGCATTTCCTGCTGTGCGTCACCAATCCGCAGCAGCTGCTGCCAACGGTTCGCTCCCGCTGCGCGGAGCTTGTGTGCTCCGGCGGTGACGAAGAAGCGGATGAGGACAGCCGGAAGCTGGCAGCCGCCTTTGTCAGGACCGCAGCCCGGGGTGACCCGGCGGAGCTTCTGCGCTGGTGCATGGAAAATGAAGGACTGGACACCCGGTCCGCAGTCTCCTTTCTGGAGAGTACGCAGCGGCTGCTTGCCGATATGGCCTGCGGCAGGGCAGACGCCCGGGGCTTGTCGCGCAGTGCGATTGTGCGCCTGAACGGGCTGACGGAGGACTGCCTGCGGCGGCTTAAGGTCAACACGGGGGTCAAACACATATTTGGCCTGCTGGCGGTGGAAGCCATCGACAGCAGCGGAAACAGGGGATCAGGCATTGATTGAAGTAGTCAGTATCAAATTCAAAAACCGGGGCAAGTGCTATTACTTTGACCCCAAGGGTCTGCAGATCAAAACCGGCGACCGGGTTATTGTGGAGACGGCAAAGGGCCTGGAGATTGCGGACTGCAGCCGCGGCAATCACACCGTGGAGGAAACCGCCGTGGTATTGCCGCTGCGTCCGGTGGCGCGGATTGCCACTGCCGACGACCTGCGCATCGCGGAACTGAACAAGCGCCGGGAGAAAGAGGCTTTCGGGATCTGCCAGCAGAAGATTGCAGAGCACGGGCTGGACATGAAGCTGGTGGACGTGGAATGCAATTTTGAGGGGAACAAGACCATGTTCTTCTTTACCGCCGATGGCCGCGTTGATTTTCGGGAGCTGGTAAAGGACCTGGCCGGCATCTTCCGCAACCGCATCGAGCTGCGGCAGATCGGCGTGCGGGATGAGGCAAAAATGCTGGGCGGAATCGGCATCTGCGGACGACCCTATTGCTGTAGCCAGTTTCTGGATGATTTTCAGCCGGTTTCCACCAAAATGGCAAAGATCCAGTCTCTGTCGCTGAATCCGGCGAAGATATCCGGCAGCTGCGGCAGGCTGATGTGCTGCCTGCGCTATGAGCAGGAGGCCTATGAGGAGCTCATTAAAAAAGTGCCGAAACAGGGCGCTTTTGTAGAGACCAAGGACGGCTACGGTACCGCGGTACAGGTGAATCTCCTTCGCCAGACCGTGAAGGTCAGGTTGGACGGAGACAGCGACGATACCCTCAAGGTATTCAAGGCCAACGAGCTGGCCGCCGTTCCCGGGGGACGGCCCAAGGAGGGCGAGCCCTACCCCTCGGTTCTGCACTATGTGCCGGAACCGGAGGAGCAGGAGGAAGAGCAGGAAGACGAATGGGCCGTGCCTCTGCTGGTGACGCCGGAGCCCGTACGGACCGAATCGCCCGCAGAGCCGGGGACGGACGGGAAAAAGCGCCGCCGCCGCAGAGGGGGACGGGACAAAAAGCCCAAAACCGAAGACGGCGAGAAACAGGAACAGCAGGCAAAGCCCCAGGAGAAGCCTGCGCAGTCCGCCAGAGACAAGGCAAAGCCGGAGCAGGAGGCCAGGCAGGGCGAAGGGAAGAGTCGCAGCGGCAGGAACCGCCGCTCCGGTGAAAACCGCAGCAAGGCCACCGTCAAGCCTGTGAAGGTGGAGCCGAGAAGCGGCGAGGCAAAAAACACGGACAGCGCAAAACCCAAGAGCGGGGATGCCCCCAAAGCAGACGGGGAGCAGAGCCGCCGCCGTCGCCATCATCGCAAGCCCAGACCCAAAACCGACGGGGAGAGCAAGCCCCAGACCTGAGAGCGATATACAGAAAAAAACGATACCGGAAGAGGCCTTCCGGTATCGTTTTTTTCGGAATTGACGCTCCGGTGCAAAGCCGGAACGGCCAGAGATTGTGAGAGACGGGTTAATTCCACTTCCACTCGGTGACTTCCGGCAGGTCCACGCCGTACTTAGCGATGTACTGCCTGTGCTCCACCAGCTTGTCCTGCATCTGCTGCACCAGATAGGCGCCCCGATTGCCCAGCTGAGGCAGATTGTAGACTGCGGCCATGACCAGGTTGAAGCGGTCGAGCTTGTTCAGCACGCGCATATCGAAGGGCGTGGTGATGGTGCCCTCCTCGATGTAGCCGCGCACGTGCAGATTCTTGTTGACGCGCTTATAGGTCAGTTCATGGATCAGACTGGGATAGCCGTGGAAGGCGAAGAGGATGGGCTTGTCTCTGGTAAAGAGCAGGTCATACTCCTGCTGGCTCAGGCCGTGGGGATGCTGGGTGTCCGACTGCAGACGCATCAGGTCCACCACGTTGACCACGCGGATTTTCAGTTCCGGGAAGGCGTCGCGCAGGATGGTGACGGCGGCCAGAGTTTCCAGGGTGGGCGTGTCGCCGCAGCAGGCCATGACGATGTCCGGCTCCTCTCCTTTGTCGGTGCTGGCCCACTGCCAGATGCCGATGCCCTGGGTGCAGTGCTTGACCGCCTGCTCCATGGTCAGCCACTGGGGCCGCGGATGCTTGGAAGCCACAATGCAGTTTACATAATTCCTACTGCGGATGCAGTGGTCAAAGCAGCTCAGCAGGCAATTGGCATCGGGAGGCAGATACAGGCGCACCACGTCCGCCTTCTTGTTGACCATGTGGTCCAGGAAGCCCGGGTCCTGGTGGGTGAAGCCGTTGTGGTCCTGCTGCCAGACGTTGGAGGCCAGCACGTAGTTGAGGGAGGCGATGTCGTGGCGCCAGGGCAGCTGATTGCAGACCTTCAGCCACTTGGCGTGCTGGGAGAACATGGAGTCCACGATGCGGATAAAGGCCTCGTAGGAGTTGAAGAAGCCGTGGCGGCCGGTGAGCAGATAGCCCTCCAGCATGCCCTGGCACACATGCTCGGAGAGCATGGAGTCCATGACCCGGCCGTTCTCATCCAGATGGTCGTCAATGTCGTACACGTCGCCGTTCCAGGCCCGGTCGGTGACCTCAAACACCGGGGTCAGCCGGTTCGAAGTGGTCTCATCGGGGCCGAAGGAGCGGAAGTTGCGTTCCTTTTCGTTGAGCTTGTAGATATCCCGCACGAATTTGCCCAGCTCGGCCATGTCCTGGGCCTCCACACTGCCGGGGAAGGGCACGTCCACGCCGTAGTCCCGGAAGTCCGGCATGCGCAGATCCCGCATCAGCTGGCCGCCGTTTGCATGGGGATTGGCGCCCATGCGGCGTTTGCCCTCAGGCGGCAGCCGGCGCAGCTCCTCCACGGGAACGCCGTTTGCGTCGAACAGCTCCTCGGGCTTATAGCTCTTGAGCCAGTCCTCGATCTGGCGGATATGCTCGGCGGAGTCCGGCTGGATGGGCACCTGATGGGCTCTCCAGTAGCCCTCCACCTTGGCGCCGTCCACATAGTCCGGGCCGGTCCAGCCCTTGGGGGTGCGCAGTACGATCATGGGCCACTGGGGGCGGTCCCGGTTCCCATCCTCCCGCGCCGCCTTCTGATAGCGTAGGATCTTCTCCACGCACTCGTCCAGGGTGTCGGCCATTTTGCGGTGCATCTCGGCCGGGTCGCTGCCCTCCACGAAATGGGGCTCCCAGCCGCAGCCGACAAAGAAGCTCTCCAGCTCCCCGTGAGGGATGCGGGCCAGGACGGTGGGATTGGCAATCTTATAGCCGTTCAGGTGCAGAATGGGCAGCACCGCGCCGTCGGTCTCGGCGGAGAGGAACTTGTTGAGCTGCCAGGAGGTGGCCAGAGGGCCTGTCTCCGCCTCGCCGTCGCCCACCACCGTGGCGGCGATCAGGTCCGGATTGTCGGTGACGGCGCCGAAGGCATGGGCCAGGGAGTAGCCCAGCTCACCGCCCTCGTTGATGGAGCCCGGCGTTTCCGGCGCCACATGGGAGGGGATACCGCCCGGGAAGGAGAAGCGCTTGAAGAGCCGCTGCATGCCCTCCTTATCCTGGCTGATGTCCGGATAGACCTCCTGATAGCTGCCGTCCAGCCAGTCCTGCGCCACCATGGCGTTGCCGCCGTGGCCGGGACCGGAGATATAGATCATGTCCAGGTCAAATTCCTTAATGACACGGTTCAGGTGCGTATAGATGAAGTTCTGACCGGGGCAGGTTCCCCAGTGGCCGACAATTTTCTTCTTGATGTGTTCTGCGGTGAGCGGCTGCTCCAGCAGGGGATCGTCCAGCAGATACAGCTGGCAGGCTGTGAGATAGTTTGCCGCGCGCCAGTATTTGTCCATAACCCGGAGCTCGGCGTCCGTGGCGGGAGTGCGGTTGAGTATAGCCATAATCAAAGCCTCCTTTTTCAAAATCTGTATTGAGTGTAGCACTTTTCTCCCGGTTTGACCATCCCATTTTTACTCATTTTGCCGAGCGCCCGCCGTCATCCCGGCAGGCTGAGGAACAGCGGATTTTTCTTGTAATAATCACCCGGGCATGCTAAAATAATATGTCTGATTTCATCCGCGTACGGGGGTGTGTTTGATGGACGAGATGGAAAACCAGGAACTGGATTATGAGGCCATACAGGAGCAGCGTACAGACGAACTGGAGGAACTGCTGGACAGCCGGGACATGAAGGGCCTGCAGCGCCGGATGGAGGAAATGAATGAGTTTGACGTGGCTCTCTTCCTCTCCGAGCTGGAGGACAACCGGATGCCGATGGTTTTCCGCCTGCTGAGCAAGGAGACGGCCGCGGAGGTTTTCGCGGAGCTGGATGCACCGGAGCAGGAGAGAATCATCAACTCCATCACCGACTCGGAGCTTGCCGGGATTATCGAAGAGCTGTACGTGGACGACGCGGTGGACCTGATGGAGGAACTGCCCGCAAACGTGGTCAAGCGCGTGATGCGCACCGCCACGCCCCAGACCCGGGCGCTGATCAACCAGTACCTGCATTACCCGGAAAACTCCGCCGGCAGCATCATGACCTCGGAGTTTATCGACCTGAAAAAATACATGAGCGTAAAAGAGTCCTTTGCCCGCATCCGCCGCATCGGCGAGGACAAGGAGACCATTTACGTCTGCTTTGTGACCGACGCTTCCCGCAAGCTGGAGGGCGTGGTTACGGTAAAGGACCTGCTGCTGAACGACCCGGACACGGTGATTGAGGAGCTGATGGACCGAAACATCATCTTCGCCTCCACCACCGAGGACCAGGAGAGCGTCTCCGCCAAATTCTCGGACTATGACCTGGTGGTTCTGCCGGTGGTGGACAAGGAAGGCAGACTGGTGGGCATTGTCACCGTCGACGACGTCATCGACGTTATGGAACAGGAGGCCACCGAGGACTTCGAACTGATGGCCGGTATGACGCCGTCTGACAAGCCCTATTCCCGGACCGGCCCCCTGGAGATGTGGAAAAACCGCATCCCCTGGCTGATGTTCCTGATGCTCTCCGCCACCTTCACCAGCATGATTCTTACGGCCTTTGAAGAGCGGCTTGCCGTGGTGGCGGGCCTGATTCCTTTTATTCCCATGCTGATGGGCACCGGCGGCAACTCCGGCGCCCAGTCCGCCACTGCGGTTATCCGAAGCCTGTCCCTTGGGGAGACCGAGCCCAGGGACGCGCTGCGGGTACTGTGGAAAGAGTGGCGCACGGCGGTGCTCTGCGGCGCCAGCCTTGCGGTGGTGAATTTCTTCAAGATGCTGCTGGTGGACGGATTGCTGCTGGGCAACGAAAACGTGACCGTCGCCGTGGCGGCGACGGTGAGCCTTACCATCGTGTTCATCGTGATGTTTGCCAAGATTGTGGGCAGCATGCTGCCCATCGGCGCAGAGAAGGTGGGCCTGGACCCGGCGGTCATGGCAAACCCGCTGATCTCCACACTGACCGACGCGGTGTCGCTTTTGATCTATATTTTTATCGCCAAGCTGATTCTGCACATCTGATCTGAGGGATTCCAATGGAAATGTCCGTTCTTTTTGACAAACTGCTGATTTTCCTGGTGCTGATGGTGATCGGCTGGGGCTGCATCCGCAGCGGTTTTCTGGACCGCAGCTTTGCCCGTTCAGCCAGCGCCCTGACCATGAACGTCTTCATGCCCGCCACCATCATAAACGCCACCCTCGCCGTGAACACGGATCTGAGCATGGGGGAGCTGGGCCGGATCATGCTGATCCTCTGCCTGATGCAGGTGCTGGGCTACATCATCGCTTTTCTGGTGGCGAAGTTCCTGCCCCTGGAGAAGGAGAACAGCGCCGAGTACGAGCTGCTGATGAGCATGGGCAACAATCTGTTTATCGGGCTGCCCATTGTGGACGCGCTGCTGGGGCCGCTGGCGGTATTCTATGTCTCTTTGACCTGCCTGCCCTTCAACGTGCTGATCTATACCTATGGAGTATGGCGGCTGAAAAGCAGCTCTTCCGAGCACCGCCTTCGGCTGAAGGACATGCTGTCCACGCCCCTGGCGGCCACGGTGATTTCCCTGGTGCTGATTCTGCTGCGCCCGCCGGTGCCCAGCGCCCTGCGGGGGCTGATCTCCTCCATGGCGGGGGCGACCATGCCGCTGTCCATGGTGGTCATCGGTGCATCCATGGGCACGGTGAGCCTGCTGGACGCCTTCCGGCGCAAATCCCTGTATCTGTGCAGCGCCGTGCGACTGCTCCTGGTGCCCGTTCTCACCTGGCTGCTGCTGCGGCTGCTGACCGACGATCCGGTGCTGCTGATGACGGCGGTGATTACTTCGGCCTGTCCCAGCGCGGTTCTGGTGTCGGTGCTGGCAATCCAGTACGGGCACAGCGGCATCTATGCCTCAGAGGGCATTCTGCAGAGCACGCTCCTGTCCATGGCCACCATCCCGGTGCTGATTATGCTTCTGTTCTGAACGGGAGGGTAGATAAATGCATATACCAAGCGGCGCAAGCCAGAACCTGAAACTGCTGGGCTTTGAGGAAGCGCTGGCTCTCTCCGGCAGGAGCGGGGGCTATGACGCGGAAAAATGGCTGTATGTGCCGGATTTTTACACGGAATACCGGTATATACTGGGCACCCGGGGACACAATCCCCTGATCTGCATCGGCATCAACCCATCCACCGCGGCTCCGGACGATCTGGACAACACCCTCAAGTCCGTGTCCCGCATCGCGGCGGGCAACGGCTTTGACAGCTGGATCATGTTCAACGTCTATGCCCAGCGGGCCACCCGGCCCGACGACATGGACCGGGAGCTGAACGAAGCGCTCCACCGGGAGAACATGAAGGCCTTCGCCTGTATTCTTTCAAACGTGGCTGACGGCGGCGTAAGTCCCGCCATCTGGGCGGCCTGGGGCACTATCATCGAAAAGCGCCCCTATCTGCCCCGGTGCGTACGGGACATGGCGGCCCTGGGTGAGCGATACGGCGGACACTGGCTGCGGGCCGGGAAATGCTCCGCCAAGGGCCACCCCCACCATCCGCTCTATCTTCGGAAGGACGAAAAGGTCTGTGAATTTGACATAGAAGGGTATCTGAACAGCTTATGAAGGAAAGCAAATTCAAACTGGCGGTGTGCCAGCTCCGCACGGAGACCGACTGGGACGCGACCATGGCCAAGGCCGAGGGCATGATCGCCGCGGCGGCGGAAAACGGCGCCCGGGTGGCCGTTTTGCCGGAGATGTTCAACTGCCCCTATTCCCGGGAATACTTCAAAAAGTTTGCCGCCCGCGGCCATGAGGATTCACTGGCGGCCATGTCCCGCTGGGCAAGGGAATACGGCGTGCTGCTGGTGGGCGGCTCCGTGCCCGAACGGGAGGGAGACAAGCTCTACAACACCTGTTTCGTCTTTGACGCCCAGGGGCGGCAGATTGCCCGGCACCGAAAGGTGCACCTTTTTGACGTGGACCTGCCCGGCATGCGCTTTCACGAGAGCCACACCTTCGAACCGGGCCGGGACGTAACCACCTTCGAGACACCCTGGGGCACCATGGGCGCCGCGGTCTGCTTTGACGTGCGCTTTCCGGAGCTTTTCCGGGCCATGGCCGTGCGCGGGGCGAAGGTGATCTTCCTGCCCGCCCAGTTCAACCTGAAAACCGGCCCCGCCCACTGGGACTGCAGCCTGAAGATGCGTGCGGTGGACAACGAGCTGTTTTTCGTGGGCGCCTCCGCCGCCCGGTACGAGGGCTTTTCCTACGAATGCTGGGGACACTCTGTGGTCTTCGACCCCTTCGGGACCGTGCTGGCCCAGGCGGATGAGACCGAACAGATCCTCTATGCGGAGATTGACCTGGAACGGATCGACCAGGTGCGCCAACAGCTGCCCACCTTCCTGCACCTGCGGCGGGACGTGTATTCGGTGGCCGAATGAGCATCCGGCAGGACATCCTGGCCTATCGGCCCTGGAACGAACAGGAGGAGCGCGACCGGAAGGTGATTCTGGATTATCTGGACCGGAACCCGGACGCTTTTCTGCGCAGCAATCTCATTGCCCATATGACAGCCTCCGCCTGGGTGGTGAACCGGGAGTGGGACAAGGTGCTGATGGTCTACCATAAGATCTATGACTCCTGGTCCTGGACCGGAGGGCATGCCGACGGGGACGAGGACCTGCTGTCGGTTGCCCTGCGGGAGGTCCGGGAGGAGACGGGCGTGGAGCATGTGCGCCCGGTAAGCCGGCAGATCTATTCCCTGGAGGTCCTGACCGTGGACGGGCACGAAAAACACGGCGCCTATGTACCGAGCCACCTTCACCTGAACCTGACCTATCTGCTGGAGGCGGACGAGAGGGACAGCCTGCATATCTGTGAGGCGGAGAACAGCGGTGTGCGCTGGTTTTCCCCGGAGGAAGCCCTGGCCGCCTCCAGCGAGCCCTGGTTCGTGCAGCGGATCTACCGGAAGCTCAACGAGAAGCTGAAGGGCTTTTGAGGCAGGAGCGGCGGATGGACAGCTGGTTTACGGTAGAACCCATCGACAGGGAAACCTGGGCCATCAGTGAATACCGGCACTGGGAAGAGACTCACTGTTATCTCCTGCGGGGCTCGGAGCGCGCCGTACTGATCGACACAGGCCTGGGCGTTGGCAATCTGGAGCGGGTGGTCCGGAATCTGACGGAGCTGCCGGTTCTGGTGCTGACGACCCATGCGCACTGGGACCATATCGGCGGGCACCGGCAGTTTGAGCAGTTTGCCGTGCATTGGGCGGAAAAGGACTGGGTCACCGGCGGTTTTCCGCTGCCGCTTTCCGCAGTGAAGCAGCAGCTTCTGCGGCAGCCCTGTGACTTTCCGTCATCTTTCCGGCCTGACGAATACCGGATCTTTCAGGGAGAGCCGCAGCTGCTTTTGCAGGACGGGATGGAGCTGCCGCTGGGAAACCGGAGCCTCACCGTACTGCACACGCCGGGGCACTCCCCGGGGCACTGCTGCTTCCATGAGGCGGAGCGGGGCTGGCTCTTTACCGGAGACCTGCTTTATGCCGGCTGCCTGGACGCCTTCTATCCCAGTACGGACCCGCTGCGGTTTTACCGATCGGTGCAGAGGGTCCGGCGCCTGAAGCCGGAGCGGCTCTTTCCGGGGCATCACCAGCTTGACCCGGAGCCGGAGCTGATCGGCACGGTGGAGGCGGCGTTTCAGGAACTCTCGGAGGCCGGACTTCTCCGGCACGGCAGCGGCCTGTTTGACTACGGGACCTTTCAGATTCATCTATAACA
>CAMVIC010000019.1 GCA_947167435.1 uncultured Clostridia bacterium
GTCGAGATCGAAGCCGAGGACGGAGGCAAATCGCAGGGCGCGAAGGATGCGCAGAGCATCCTCGTCAAAGCGGCGGTCGGGGTCTCCGACGCAGCGGATGCGCTTTCGCGCGAGATCGTCCTGCCCGCCGCAGGGGTCCACGAGTCCGGTCTCCGGGCTCCAGGCCATTGCGTTGACGGTGAAATCCCGGCGGGCCAAGTCGTCCTCGATCCGCGCGGCAAAGCGGACCTCGTCCGGGTGGCGGTGGTCAGAGTAGGCGCCGTCTGTGCGGAAGGTCGTGATCTCCACCGGATGCCCGTCCAGCAGAAGGGTGACGGTCCCGTGCTTGAGACCGGTCTCGATGATGCGCTCGCCCGCAAAGACGGCCTCGGTCTGCTCCGGCCGGGCGGAGGTCGCAACGTCGTAATCCCCCGGCACACGCCCCATCAGCGAATCGCGCACGCAGCCGCCGACCAGGAAGGCGGCATATCCGCCCGCACGAAGCCTGGAAACGGCGTTCAGCGCATAGGATGGAACGTTCATGGGACACCTCCTTAGGGGGAATTGAGAAGTGAGAGGGGAGAAATGAGAATTGAGAATTTGTGGTGACAATGGACCCTGACCCGAATCCCTGTTCCCTGGTCACTATTTCTTCCCGTTCATCGCCATCCACTTTGCCAGGGCGTCGGCCATGGCGGGGTTGGCTTCGGTTTTCTGCTCCTGCTGGGCCATATAGCGGCGGACGTCGGATTTGCCGGCGCCGTCGCGCTTGCGTCTGGCCTCAAAATCGCTGAGCTTCTCGCGGTAGCCGCAGGCGCAGGCAAAGGTCTGCTTGTCGCCCTCGCCCCAGAGCTCCAGCTTCTTGTGGCAGTTCGGGCAGCGGGCGTTCGTGATCTGGGTGGTCCGTCTGCGGAAGCCGCAGTCGCGGTCCGGGCAGACCAGCAGCTCGCCGCGCTTGTCCTTGACCAGCAGAAGCAGTTTGCCGCAGTTCGGGCAGGGCTTTCGGGTCTGATTGTCGTGGGTATAGGTCGCGTCGCTGGCCTTGACCTCCTTCACGAGCCGGGTCGCATAGGTCCGCATTTCGGCCACGAAGGCGGAATCCCGCTCCTGACCCTTGGCGATCCGGGCCAGACGGTCCTCCCAGCGGGCGGTCAGCTCGGCGCTTCGCAGCTCCTGCGGCACCAGATCGACAAGCTGAATGCCCTTCGAGGTGGGGACCAGGCTCTTGCCGGAGCGCTCGATATAGAAGGTGGAAAAGAGCTTTTCGATGATGTCCGCCCGGGTCGCCGGGGTGCCGAGCCCGGAGGTCTCCTGCAGGATCTGGCGGAGCTGCTTGTCCGAGACCTGGCTGACCGGCGGATGCTCCATCGCGGTCAGCAGGGTCGCCTCGGTGTAGCGGGCGGGGGGTGCGGTCTGCCCCTCGGAGAGGCGGAGCTTCTTCACCGGCAGACGCTGGCCCTTCTGCAGATCGGGCAGGCTCTGTTCCTCCTCCTCGGCGTCGCCTTCGTCCTCTAAGGCGTCGTAGCTCCGGTTGTAGGCTGCCTTCCAGCCCTGGTCCAAAACCCGCTTGCCGGAGGCCGTAAAGGTCTGATCGCCGATCTTGAGCGTCAGACGAATTTCTTCATATTCGAAGGGGGGAAGCAGGACGGCCAGGAAACGGCGCACGACCAGATCGTAGACGTTGCGTTCCGGGCCGGTCAGGTTGTAGAGCTCGGCCGCCTCCTCGGTGGGGATGATCGCGTGGTGATCCGTGACCTTGGCGTTGTTGACGATATACTTCGTCTGCATCGGCCGCCGACGGAGCACGGCGTGGGCCAGATCCTTATATTCGGCCTGGGCCACGGCGCGGATGCGGTCGGGGAGGGTGGGAACCACGTCGTCGGAGATGTAGCGGCTGTCGGTCCGGGGATAGGTCAGGGCCTTGTGCCGCTCATAGAGCGCCTGCATGCAGTTCAGGGTCTCCTTGGCGGAATAGGCGTATTTCTTGTTTGCGTCGCGCTGGAGCTCCGTCAGATCGTAGGCTGCGGGCGGAGGCGTCATCTTCCGCATCTTGGAGATCTGCGTGATCTGGGCCTCCTTGCCCGTGCAGGCCGCCAGGAGCTTCTCGATCCGCGCCCGGTCGAAGCTGTGGGCGTTGCCCTTCTCGTCGTGCCAGGTCGCGCGGAAGCCCGCAAGCTCCGCCTTGAGACCGTAGTAGGGCTTGGGAACGAAGCGTCGAATCTCGTTCTCCCGTTCCACCACCAGGGCCAGGGTCGGCGTCTGGACGCGGCCCGCCGAGAGCTGAGCGTTGAATTTGCAGGTCAGGGCGCGGGTCACGTTCAGACCGACCAGCCAGTCGGCCTCGGACCGCGCCTGGGCGGAGCGGAACAGATTGTCGTAATCCTTTGCGGGCCGCAGGTTGGCGAAGCCCTCCCGGATCGCCTTGTCGGTCTGGGAGGAGATCCAAAGCCGCCGCGCGGGCTTGTTCCAGCCCGCCTTGACCATGATCCAGCGAGCGACCAGCTCGCCCTCGCGTCCGGCGTCGGTGGCGATCACAAGATCGGAGACGTCGCCGCGCTTCATCAGGTTGGCCACGACCTTGTACTGCCGCGCCGTCTCCGGGATCACGACCAGCTTCATCTTCTCCGGCAGCATGGGCAGGTCGTCCATATTCCATTTTTCCAACTTCTTGTCGTAGACGTCGGGGTCCGCGAGCGTCACAAGATGGCCCAGGGCCCAGGTGACGACGTAGCGGTCGCCCTCCAGATAGCCGTCGCCGCCCCGGCGGCAGCCGAGGACGCGGGCCAGCTCCTTGCCGACCGAGGGCTTCTCAGCCAAAACCAACGTTTTCGGCATCGTACCCCTCCAATCAGCCCTTCAGACCGCGGGACTGGCGGTCCATGTCCTCGACCACAACGTCGAAGATCTCGCCCAGGGAGCGGCCGTATTCCAGGATCTTCCAGGGCTCGTTGGTGTGGAAATGAATTTTAATCAGATCCTCGTCCCCGACTGCAAGCAGGGAGTCGCCGGCAAAATGGCCGGATATATAGTCAAAGATTTCGTCCTCATCCAGTCCGTGTCCCTCGATGAGAAGCTGGGTGTCATAGCGGTATTCGAGCATGGTTCAGGCTCCTTTGATGGGATAGTTGTCGATATTATAAAAGATGCCGGAGGAAAAATCAACTGTTTTGGAACGCCACGCCTGCGTGAAAAAAGAATGGCTGATCGGATAAAAAAACGCTTGACTCTCACGCTGCGTGATGGTTTATAATACGTGTGAGAGGAGGCGGGCTGCGATGATGACGGTTCACGAGGTCAGCAGGCTGACCGGGGTTTCCATCCGGGCGCTGCAGTATTACGATGAGATCGGGCTGCTGCCGCCCACGCAGTACACCGAGGCAGGGTACCGGCTGTACGGGGACGCCGCGCTGGAGCGGCTGCAGCAGATCCTGCTGTTCCGGGAGCTGGAGTTCCCGCTCAAGGAGATCAAAAGCATCCTGGAAAACCCGGCCTTTGACCGGAACAAGGCGCTGGAGCAGCAGATCGAGCTTTTGACCCTGAAGCGGGAGCGGCTTGACAATCTGATCCGCATGGCGCGGACCGTGATGCAGACAGGAGGGAAAGCGATGGATTTTGAAGCATTCGATCAGAAAAAGTTAGAGGAATATGCGGCGCAGGCCAAAAAAACCTGGGGCGCGACGCCGGAATACAAGGAGTATGAGCAGAGGAACGCCGGGAAACCCCTGGCCGAGATCAAGCAGACCGGCGACGGCCTGATGGCGCTTCTGGCGGAATTCGGCCCCATGAAGGACGGCGACCCCGCGAGCGCCGATGCCCAGACCCTGGCCCGCCGGGTGCAGGACTACATCACCGAGCACTACTACACCTGCACGAACCGGATCTTCGCCCAGCTCGGCAGAATGTACGGCGCCGGCGGCGCGTTCACCGAGAACATCGACAAGGCCGGCGGCCCCGGCACAGCGGCCTTCGCCTCCGAGGCGATCCGGCGCTTCTGCGATGCAGAGTAGAAAAAATGCAAATTATTCCACGAGATCATGACCGGCTATCCGAAATCGGAAACGGTCATGATCTCGTCGTTTTTTCGATCAGACCTTCGCAGCCCTGAAGCACATCCTGCCAGGTCGCCTCAAAGTCGCCGGTGTACCAGGGGTCTGCGACCTCCTGCCCGGTGCGCTCCGTGAAGTCCAGCAGAAGGCGGATCTTGTTCTGCGGGTCGCCGCCCGCGATCCGGGAAGCGTTTCGCACGTTGGCCCGATCCATGCAGACGATCCAATCGTAATCGTCGTAGTCGGACCTCGTCATCTGCCTGGCCTGATGCCCCGCGCAGACGATTCCATGCTCCGCCAGCTTTCGCCGGGCGGGTGGATAGACGGGGTTTCCGATCTCCTCCCGGCTTGTGGCGGCGGAAGCGATCTCATACCGCCCTTCCAAGCCGCGCTTTTTCACCATGTCCTTCAGGACAAACTCCGCCATCGGACTGCGGCAGATGTTCCCGTGGCATATAAATAGTATTTTAATCACTATAAAAATCCTCCTCAGATGCCTCATTTTGCCCCATTTTGCAAAGGTTTTTCGGTTATCTCCGTCATTCACACTATTTCGGATAGTGTAGCAAACTACGCAAAATGAGGCAAAATAGTGCAAAGTGTAAAAGTCGATAGTAGTCAAGTAGTAGTCAGATAAGGGGGTGCAGACTACTGAACAATTTTACGATTACTCCCTTAGGGGGTGCAAATTCAGTTTTCTATTTTGAACTGCTCTCCGTCCGGCAGCGTAAATGACTGCTCAAACTTCACGCCCAGAGCATCCGCTATCTGCTTTATTTCATCAATCGTCAGGGTATCTCGCTGAAGCTTTTTATATAAATTCTGCCTGGTTTGTCCTATACGCCTTGCCAGCTCAGCCAGACTGATATTCTGTTTTTTACAAAGCTCCCTGATCAGTTCTGCTGTTGTCATGATTTTCCCCTTTCAAACACCGCCCCTATTGTAACCCATATGGTTGCGTTTTTCAAGATAACAAAAAGGGACCGCAGTACCTTCCAGCACTGTGATCCCCCTAATTGGCATTTCCCCTTTGAGCGACTAAACTAAAATATAACTGACATTACTCCTCTATATCAGTCCCATCGATCTCTATTACTGACTGATTATTATTCTCCGACCAGCTCGATGATGACGTATTTACGCTATATAGCACTGCCATCATAATATTGAAAATCACTATTACCAATAAGACAATACCTATTATTTTCCAAATTCTCTTATTGCGGCGATTTTTAACTGCTAATTGCTCACTAATCTTTGCCAGCTGTTCAGCAACAGCATTTGTATTCGCTTCCTCTTCAACTGAACCACCAAGCAATACACTCACCTTGGTATCTAATACATCTGCAATTCTTGAAAGTACATCTGCATCTGGAACAGATAAACCTTTTTCCCATTTGCTGACAGTCTGTCTAACAACATTAAGCTTTATAGCAAGCTCCTCTTGTGTATACCCCTTTGCTTTACGCGCTGCTTTTAAATTTTCACTGAACATACTCATGTCCTCCTTGTATTTGATGGCTTCAGCATACCTAAATACCCCCGTTGCCTCAAGCAACACATATTAACATTGGCTTATTTATTGGGTTCTTGGGCAATAAATTCAAATTTCTGGCTCATCTCACAGAGCAATTATACTGAAATTTAACGCATGAAATTTAGTTTAAAAAGAGATTCATTATAAGACCGATGAGAACACACACCACAAAAGATATTACAGCACAGCCAATCACCAAAAGAAACTTCTGATAAGGGCGCTTGCCAATCTCACGCTGTTTTTGAATGTCATCCAGCAGTTTACCTTCTGAGAAGGCGACAATTTCTCTGTATCTGTTAACGAATAAAATTAAGATATCTTGCCTATCTTATAGAGAGATTATACTGGATTTCAATACTTCTTGCCCGTCACTCAACTTTTCTCTAACTTCTGAATTGCTTTTCGTACTTTCACTCTCAGCATTAGTCCAAACCCCCAGACGAACCATCCGCAGACAAGCGTAATGACCATTTGAAAAGTTGTTGTTGCAAGAATCTTGGTCAGCGTAATAGAGATAATGATTCCTACCAGGATCAGCAGTTCTGTGAATATACTGAATGTTTCCAACTGAGACTTTGTCATGATAAGATTTAATGCTGTCTTTTCTCCTTGAGCAGCTTTTTCATCATTGGACATTCTTTTAGCATAGAGCAGTTCTGACACCTGAATACCTAAAACTTCACACAACGGCTCATACAATGACAGGTCCGGCATAGTCTTGCCCGTTTCCCAACGTGAGACGGATTTCTGACTTACATCTAACTTCTCAGCAAGCTGTTCCTGAGTCAGCCCTTTCTCTTTACGGATTTCTTTTATAAAAGAACCAATTTTCACCTGATCCATATAAACATCTCCTTTCATGTTTGCCTGTATTATTGCGTCTGAAAGCAAAAATGTACAGGACACGGAGTGAGTATTGGTGTTCTAGCGCAATAAATTCAAATTTTATATCGTTCCTACAAACTGATATTTATTGTTCTTTCTTACTTTCTTCCTAAGTATCGGCAGACTTTTTTCCTGTAAGCAATATACTCGTCGCCAAACCGTTCAATCAAAAATCTTCTTCAACATTAATAATCTGCAGATGAAATAATATTACTGCTATCACTGAAGCTAAACACAGGTACCAATTAAAAAACGTCATTAGGCAATGCAAACTTTCTCAAGTACATCAGTAGTGACTCTTTCATTCTTTCCGAGTTTAGCTAATGCATTGGTGCTTATTCCAGAAGCAAGACGAAGGTCTTTTTTCTTCATATCTTTATCAATTAACAACTTCCATAGTTTTCTATAACTAATAGCCATTCTAAACACCTCATATTTGTAAAAGGTCAGTCCATTACAAATCTATTGTATTCATAACTCCCTGAAAATTCAACACAAAATTGCTATATTCAATTTTTTATTGTCGGATTTCATCAAGATGGACCATCAATCTAACCCCCATGACGGGCATCCGACCACATTTGATTAGAATATAAAAATGACAATAGTCCTATCGTCTCAACAAGCGAAAAAGTAGTTTCTTGTCTCAACCTATCAAAAGGCAGACTATGACGCTATTGTCAAAGCACGAAAAAAAGGGATTCCGGGAGGCTGCCAAATACGGCAAATCTTTCGGAATCCCTTATTTTAAGCCTAATGCTTTACTTTTTTACTTGTTTCGTGACAGTAGACATACCGTCTCCACATGCACATATTGCAGGCATCAATCAGCTTATTATCGCCAAAATATAGCCTATTTCTCGAATGTAGTAGTCTCCCGGTAAACCCTATTAACAATTACTACACAGGGGGTGCATTACCTTATATACCTCTTAACGATTACTATTACATTTCCCACTTTAATTCGGCTGAAAAGTAGTCTCCTGGTAGTCTCGTGGCACAGCAGATGCCCTAAATTGCCCCGTTTTGCCCCATAATTCTGCGAATTGCGGGTAGTCCCGAAGTCCTGCCGTGGCAGACGAACAGGATCTTTTTCATTTTCCTACCTCTGATCCCCGGTCAGACCGTTTTTGATTTGGGACGGAAACAGGGCCCGGAGCCTTCGTTTCGCGTCCTTCTCTGTGAAAAAAACCGAGGTTGTTCTCCTTTGCAAATCCCGTTTTCCGGGCTCATATTACTTTAGCGAGACCGTACACAGCCTTCCCCGGAGCCGATAGCCGATCTTTTGATAGCAGGCGTTGGAGGCCGGGTAATTCGCGTTGGTATAGAGCACGGGCAGAAAGCCCGCTTCCCCGGCCCGCTTTGTCAGCTCATAGACCAGATTCTGGGCGTAATGTTTTCTGCGAAACTCCGGCAGGGTGTAGACGTCCGTGATGGTCGCCAGCCCTTCGTTGTGCCGCCAGCCGCAGCAGGCGGCAGTCCGTCCCGCCGGGTCCTTCCAGAAGAACAGCGCCCCGTCCGCGATTTTCTGCTCGGTTTTTTCCAGCACCGTCTGCTCCGGCAGGGGGTGCTCTCCGACCTCCGCATAGAAGCGGGTCAGCAGAGCAGCCGCCTCCGTCAGATCGCCCGGCTCGCAGGGCTGCAGACCGCCCTCGGCCCGGTGCGTCGGCTGTATGGGGGCCGGGCAGTCGTAGGACAGCAGCTCCTTGGAGATCCCGGCGTTTCGTCCGGCAGTTTGCGCGGCTTCTGTAAAATAATCCGCCAGGTCGTACTTCATCATGAGCCGATAGCCGCCGGAAAGGGGGACTGCCTCCTCCGCCAGCCTCCAGGCGCGTTCCTTTTCCGCCGCCGTAAGGCCGTCCGCCGTCCAGATCCAAACAGGGTAAGGCTGCGTCGAATGGCAGAGGATCAGCCGCCTGTGATCGCTCCAAAGGATGGCGCAGGGGCCCCGCAGGATGCTGTCCAATACGGAGAAGCTGACCCGGTCTCCCCGGAGCAGTGCAAAATCCTGTTCGTTCACAAAAGGGTCCATGTTCCTACCTCCGCTTGATTATTCTCGTTTTTCACGTCCTTTGATCAGAGGGCAAAGCTCCAAAAGCCCGTCCCGGTTTCCGGATCATATTTGCGTCTGATCTCGCCGCCTTGAACGGGACGCAGCTCGATCTCCGCAGTATATAGGACCGTAATGGATTTCATGTGCCCCGCCGCCATGCGGTGCTCCGCGACGTCCTTATAAGAGAATACCGCGTGGGTGTGATGGTAGTACTGCCCGGCCTCGTCCGTCACTACGTTTCCGTTCAGGGAGACCAGCTCCAGCATCCCGGCCAGGGTCCAAGTTTCGAAGCGTCCGGACTCTGGTAAGAAGGTCTGAATCTCCGCCCTGCTGCAGCCCCCGATCCCGCTGAAAATCGCGGACCCAAGCTGCTCCCGCCTGCATACGTCCAGAATGCCGCTGATAATCTCATCTCCCCGGTCCAGCCGGAGATAGATCGTATCTCCATACTTTCTGTATTCCATGTTATTTCTCCGTTATTTCAATTTGGTTTTTCAATCGGGAAGCTGATCCACCGCTTCCCCGTGGACGCAAACCCTGCCGCCGTCCGGGCATCTGGCGTCAAAGACCTTCGCCTTGCCCTCTCCGCAGTCCAATGCCGCCCCGTTTTGCAGGGCAAAGACGTAGGGATAGACGACGTTCCACAGCTCGTGGCACAGCGGCGGGCACAGATCCCCCACCACAAAGCTGTCTCCCGCTTTGTGATACGCGCATCTGCAGTTGCTTTCTGTAATCGTCAGCTTTACGTTTCGCGTCATAAGCGTTCCGCTCCTCAGATCAGGATCCCGTTGCAGTGGTCGATCTCATGCTGGATGATCTGCGCCGTCCAGCCGGTAAAGGTCTTCAGACGGGTTTGCAGGTTTTCATTCTGGTACTGCACCTTGATGGAGCGGTACCGCTTTGCTTTGCGCACGCCCTCCAGCGACAGGCAGCCCTCCTCGGTCTCATACAGGCCGGAGGCCTTCACGATCTCGGGATTGAGCATTGCCATAGCCGTGCCCGCATTGTCAAAGACAATGATCCGCACCGCCTGTCCGATCATGTTCGCCGCCATGCCGACGCAGCCGTCCCTGTGCGCAGCCAGGGTGTCCAGCAGATCCTGCGCGATCGGCAGATCCTCCGCAGTGGCCGCTCTCGATTTCCGCCCGAGAAAAATCGGGTCCTTTACGATTTCCTTTACCATGCTGATATCTTCCTCTGCGTTCCCTGTCACTCTGCGGTCTGCTGTTCTTTTTGGGCTGCGGCTTCTTCCTTTTTCCGTTTCTCCCTGGCAGCCTTTTTGGCGCGGCGCTGCGGTCGGTTGTTGGCCTCGGAGGCGAACACCTCCACGGCGGCGTCCGTCATGTCCTCATCCCAGAGCGTTCCGGACACCCTTGTTTTCGCCCAGGGGCAAAGCTTCTGATAATCCGAGTCCAGGATCACCGTGTAGGGCGGGCCGCAGCGGTCGTCTACCGCCATATACAGATGGCGGCCCTTGCTGATCAGGCTTGTGGGCCATTTCACGTCGGGATCGTCCACATGGTCAAAGATCTCTTTTGTGATCTCATACAGATCATGATTGGGCCCGCCCCCGATCTCCGCTGTGTACAGGCCGGTTTCCGGGTCATAGCAGCATCTCCAGCAGTTTCCTGTTTTGAATATCATGGAATATCACCTCAATCCTCGTCAGCGTTTCGAATTCCAACGCATCGTTTTCACAGATATCCGGATAAAGCAGATGATCCGGTTTGCCTCCCGGAAGACCAGGCTCTGATGGAAGCGCGGGGCTTCAGCAGCCCTTTCTTCCGGCCTTGTGGTCCTCGATGGAGCGGGCATTGGGGCGGCCGTATTCGATGAGGCCCGCGTCCGCCGGGTCGATGGAAACCCGGCCGTCCTCAAACACGAAGGCGGGGATGCCCACGTCGATGATCTGCTTGCAGTGGTCGAACACGGGGCTGCTGAATACCTGCCCTCTGTGTTTCTTTACAGGGCTTCCGCCAGGACCCGGAGCTTCTCCCGGACCTCCGGGTCGTGGTTGGTGAAGATGCCGCAGCCTTCCAGGCGCAGGTAGCCCAGGAAGTCTCCGTCGTAGGAGAATTTGGCGCCCTCGTACATCTCCGGGTCCCCGGAGGCCAGAATCATGGCCACCTTTTTCAGGCGCTCCGGGGCTTTGGGGTAGAGGGGCGCGTAGAAGCGGTCGATGACGCATTTGAGCTGGCCGGAGATGCCGTGGTAGTAGATGGGCGCCGCCAGCACCAGCAGTTCGGTGCTTTGCAGGGCCTCGCTGATTTGCTGCATATCGTCCTTCTGGACGCAGACGCCCTGACCCTTGCCGTGGCAGTATTCGCAGGCCAGGCAGCCCTTGACGTTCATCCGGCAGACGTCAAAGCGCCGCACGCTGTGGCCCCGCGCCTCCGCCGCCTGCTGAAAGACCTCAATCATGCCCACGGTCTCGCCTCGGGCTCTGGGGCTTCCGTTCAAAATCAGAATGTTCATTTCAGTACCTCCAACATTTGTCCGGGATTGTCTCCTGCCTTCACCTTGTCGAAGGCTTTGACGATGATCCCGGCCTCGTCGATCAGATAGGTGGTGCGGACCACGCCCATACTGGGCTTGCCGAAGCTCATCTTCTCCTTCCAGACGTCGTAGGCCCGGATGACGTTCAGCTCCGGGTCCGACAGAAGGGTGAACGGCAGACCGTATTTTTCCTCGAATCTCTTGTGGGACGCAACGCTGTCCCGGCTCACGCCCAGGATCACGGCGCCCTTCTCCCGGAACTGGGGCATCAGATCCCGGAAGCTGCAGGCCTGCTTGGTGCAGCCGGAGGTCATGTCCTTGGGGTAAAAGTACAGGATCACCTTCTGCCCGCGATAGTCCGACAGGCGGCGGGCTTCGCCGTTCTGATCCAACAATTCAAATTCCGGTGCGAGTGTGTTGATTGGCAGCATACGGCTGTTCCTCCTTGCTCATCTAGGATGGTTTTCATTTTGTCACCAACTGAATTTCCTGCGCTGTGCGCCGTATTTTTGTTTCCATTATACCTGCTCGCTGTTCGAAAAGCAACCGGTTTCATACATCATCCAAAAACACCCGAACAAAAGGAGGAACTCTCTATGAACCGCATCACCTGTGAATACAACTTCGACACGGCCTGCGTGGAGCTGCGGCACGGAAAAACCGCGATCCTCGCCATTGACTGCATCGTGGCCGAGGACACGGTGCCCCGCAACCTGTACGAGCGTTCTGCGCTGGACTGGCTGGTCTACAACGCGCCGCTGGAATACGTCGAGCTCGTCCTGTCCGGTAAGATCGAGGACTACCTGCGAAAGTACGCCGACGATTCCCGGCTGGACTGGAGGGAACAATGAATCAGATGAGAAAGGACGATTCGGCACCAAAAAAACATCTTGAAATTTTAGCGAAATTATGCTAAAATTCAATCGAGGAGGGATTTCTATGAACATGATCAGACCTGTATCGGATCTGCGAAACAATTTTGCGGAGATTTCCAAGACCGTCCATGAAACCGCAAAACCCGTTTTTCTCACGAAAAATGGGTACGGAGACATGGTCGTTTTGAGTATGGAGGCTTATGAGAATCTGCAATTTGAAAGCGAGATCTATTTCAAGCTCAAGGAAGCGGAGCGGGAGGCAGAGCTGACTGATACCCGGTACTCCTCCAAGGATGTCTTAAAGGCGATGCGGGAGGCCATAGGAGGAAGCGACAGTGTATGAGCTGGAGTTTCTCCCGATTGCCAGGCGAGATATGACCGAAATCGTCCGGTATATTAGTTATCAGCTGCAAAACCCCAGTGCAGCGGAACAGCTGGCCGACGAAATGATCGAGGCAGTAGAAGCAGCCAGATCATTTCCTTACGCCCCCGTATTTCCCAATTCGACCGCTGAAGCATGACTACAGAAAGCTGCTCGTTCAAAACTACCTGATCTTTTATTGGGTGGATGATCGGGCAAGGAAAATTACTGTCGCCAGAGCAGTCTACGCAAAGAGAGACTACGCTTCTTTGTTGGACTGAATCGGAGACCCAATCAGTAAAGGGAGCAGGGCGTAATGTTCTGCTCCTGTTCTTTAAGATGCAGCTTTGACATATACATTCGGTCCAACCCCGATTACAGTCTCAGCATCAGGTTCTGATACCGCAGAGATACGCTTCCACATTCAGATACTGCACGTCACCCACCCTTTCGGCAGGGCCGCAGTAGATGACGTATTTGCCGGTGATCGGGCCGAAGCGATGTTCGGTCATTCTGCTAAGTATATTTTCTGTGGCTTCCAGTCAATTTTTGCAGACA
>CAMVIC010000020.1 GCA_947167435.1 uncultured Clostridia bacterium
TCGACTATATCGTCAAGGACGGCGAGATCATCATCGTCGATGAGTTCACCGGCCGACTGATGTTGGGCCGCCGCTATTCCGAAGGGCTGCACCAGGCCATCGAGGCCAAGGAGCACGTGGACGTCCAGAAGGAAAACAAGACCCTGGCCACCATCACCTTCCAGAATTACTTCCGCCTGTACGGGAAGCTGTCCGGCATGACCGGCACCGCCGTGACCGAGTCGGAGGAGTTCAGCGCCATCTACAAGCTGGACATCATCGAAATTCCCACCAACAAGCCGGTGATCCGCATCGACCACCCAGACGTGGTGTATAAGAACGAAAACGGCAAGAACCGGGCCATTATCGAGCAGATCGCGGCCTGTCACGAAAAGGGACAGCCGGTGCTGGTGGGCACCGTGTCCATTGAAAAGAGCGAGTTTATCTCCGGCCTTCTGAAGCGCAAGGGCGTGCCGCACACGGTGCTCAACGCCAAGTACCACGAGAAGGAGGCCGAGATCGTGGCCCAGGCGGGCAAGCTGGGGGCGGTTACCATCGCCACCAACATGGCCGGCCGCGGCACCGATATCATGCTGGGCGGCAACCCGGAGTTTCTGGCCCGGCAGGACCTGCGCAAGGCGGGCTATGACGATGGGGTAATCGCCGAGGCCACCGGCTATGCAGAGACCGAAAACGAGGATATTCTGGCGGCCCGCGCCCTCTTTGCCCAGCGGATGGCCGCCCATAGGGAAGTCACCAACGCCGAGGCGGAGAAGGTCCGCGCGGTGGGAGGCCTCTTCATCCTGGGCACCGAGCGGCATGAGAGCCGCCGGATCGACAATCAGCTGCGCGGCCGTGCCGGCCGTCAGGGCGACCCGGGCGAAAGCCGCTTCTACCTGGCCATGACCGACGACATCATGCGCCTCTTCGGCTCCGAGCGGGTCATGGGCATGATGGACACCTTCAAGGTGGAAGAGGACATGCCCCTGGACGCCAAGATGCTCTCCGGCGCCATTGAACAGGCCCAGCGCACGGTGGAGAGCCGCAACTTCCAGACCCGAAAGAGCGTGCTGGAATACGACGACGTGATGAACCAGCAGCGCAACCTGATCTACGGCGAGCGCCGCAAGGTGCTGGACGGGGAGGACCTGCGCGAACAGATCCTGGACATGGTCCGGGAGTTTGTGCGGGGCAGCGTGCTGGAGGGTCTGGGCGGCAATCCGGTGGAGGATCAGGCCCAGCTGGACGCGGCGCTGCAGCCGCTGGAAAAGCTCTTCCTGCCCAGGGGCACCTTCCGGGCGGAGGACTTTGCCGGCCGCAGCGGCGGCGAGAAGCTGCAGGAGGCGGCGGTACAGTACGCCGAGCAGGTCTATCGGAAGCGGGAGGAGGCCTTCGGCCCAGGTCCCAACGGCGCCCCGCTGCTGCGGGAGCTGGAGCGGGTCATCATGCTGCGCGTGGTGGACGAGTACTGGATGGACCATATCGACGCCATGACCGAGCTCAAGCGGGGCATCGGCCTGCGGGGCTACGGCAACGTCAAGCCCATCGACGCCTACAAGCAGGAGGGCTACGACATGTTTGAGGCCATGGTTCACGGCATCCGGGAGGAGACCGTGCGCCGCCTCTTCACGGTGCAGGTCCGCCGGGAGCAGCCCATCCAGCGCAAGGCCGTGGCCAAAAACGCGGCGGCCAATGTGGGCGGCGAGCCGGTGAAGAAAACGCCGGTGAAGAAGGTGCCCAAGCCCGGCCGGAACGACCCCTGCCCCTGCGGCAAGATGAAGGCCGACGGCAGCCGGCGGCTGAAATACAAAGAGTGCTGCGGCAGAAACGAATAAAGGGAGCAGCGATGTTTACAGAGCATAACGAAAACGGTCTGGTCTATATGCGCTCCGACCTCATCCGGGCCCGACACGCCTTCCCCACCCGCTCTGGCGGTGTCAGCAGCGCTTCTCTCGCCTCTCTGAATCTGATCGACGGCCACGGGGACGAGCCGGAGAATATCCGGGAGAATTTCCGCCGGGTGGCGGCGCTGATGGGAGTGGGAGAGAACGACTGCGCCGTGACACGGCAGGTGCACGGCAGCACGGTGCGCATTGTCACCGGGGCGGACCGGCACCTCTGCCTGTCACAGGTCCCCTATGAGGCAGACGGCATCGCCACCAACACGCCGGGCCCATCTGCTGCTTCACCGCCGACTGCGTGCCGGTGCTGCTGCACGACGGGCAGAACCGGGTGGCGGCGGCGGTCCACTGCGGCTGGCGCAGCTCTGTGGCGGATATCCTGAAAAACGCCCTGGAGCAGATGGAGCGCCTGGGCGCGAAGCGAGGGGCAATCACCGCGGCCATCGGCCCGGCTATCGGCTTTTGCCATTTCGAGACCGACGACGATGTGCCCCAGGCGGTGGAGCGGTACCTGGACGGGGATACGGAAGGTCTTTTTCGCCGCCGGGATGACGGCAAGACCCTGGTGGACCTGCGCGGCGCCAACGCCAGAAGGCTGATCCAGCTGGGCCTTAAACCGGAGAACATCGACATCTCGGACGAGTGCACCGTCTGCAGCCATGAGAAATACTGGTCCCACCGTTATACCAAGGGCCGGCGGGGCGGTCAGGCGGCCGTGATCGTATTGGAGTAACAAGACCTATGAGACATACCACAAAGAAAATCCTGGCCCTGCTGCTGGCGGCGGTGACGCTGCTGGCCTGCACGGGCTGCGGGAGAAACAGCTCCGCCGACGACGGCGGAATACCCGAATCCACCGGGGGAAGAGACGTGGAGCGGGCGGCTGCGGCGGACGACGTGTTTTCCCTCAACTGCAATCCCCGCTACAGCTTCAACCCCTTTATCGCAACCAACCGGGCCAATCAGCTGATCTGCGATCTGGTCTATGAGAACATCGTGGAGATCGACAACAACTTCGAGGTCATCGAGGGCTCCGGCATCATCACCGCCTGGGAGCATTCCGACGACGGACGGCTGTGGACCTTCACCATGGATATGAACCACACCTTCCACGACGGCAGCCCCGTGACGCCCTCGGACGTGAGCTATTCCCTGGGCATGTGCATCAACTCCGACCGTTTTACCGGCCGTTTTGCCAGCTATCAGGGCGCCTCCCCCACGGAGGAGGGCTTCCAGGTGACCCTGGGCATCGGGGACGCGGACTTCATCAAGCTTCTGAACGTGCCCATCATCAAGCGCGGCACCTATGACAAGGGCGACGGTTCCCGTCCCGTGGGCAGCGGCCCGTATATGTATAACGAGGACTATACCGAGTTGATCGCCTTTGAGGACTATGCCCACGCGGAGGGCAAGCTCCCGGTGGACACCATCTACATCAAGGAGATCACCACCGCCGACGGCACCATCTCCGCCTTTGAGGACGGCATCATCGATGTGGTGGTCAACGACCCCTCCAGCTACACGAATCTGGGCTATGCCAGCACCAACGAAATCCACACCTTCGCCACCACCAACATGCACTATGTGGCTTTCAACGAGGAGAGCACCTACGCCCGGTACAGCTATTTCCGCGTGGCCATGCAGTACGCCTTTGACCGGGAGTATCTGGTGGAGCTGCTGCACGGAAACGCGGTGGCCTCCCCCATTCCCATGTACCCCACCTGTTCCCTGTATCCGACCAACCTGGCCAATTCCCTGACCTACAACGTGGAAACCTGCCGGAAAATCCTGGCGGTGGCGGGCGTTCAGGACTATGACGAGGACGGGCAGATGGACTTCATGTCTGCCGGACAGAAGATCGACCTGAACTTTGCCGTCTGCAGCGACAGCGCCGCCAAGGCGGGCATCGTCCGCCGCTTCCAGGAGGACATGGCCTCCATCGGGCTCAAGGTCACGGTCCACGAGCTGACCTGGGACGACTATATGACGGCTCTGCAGGAGGGCGTCATCCAGGTGGGCAACCAGCAGGTGCCCCTGGACATGTACTACGGCGAGGTTCGGCTCCGCAACAACTTTGACCTGACGGAGCTGCTGCAGCCCCGGACGGAGAAGAACGAACGGACCAACCTGAATTTTACCCACTCCACAGACGCCACCGTGGTGGACCGGGTCAACGCCTATCTGGCCGCCGGCGGACCCAGCCGGGCCTCCGCCTATTACCAACTGTGTGAGTTTGTCACCAGCTCCTCGGGGAGCCTGATCACCATCGGCTTTGAAAAGCAGCAGATCATCACCCACCGGGGCGTGTGCAAGGGGATTGACGCCAATATGGGCAATCCTCTCTATAACTTTGCCAACTGGACCATTGAGCTGAAGGATCAGCCCATACTGGAGACGGAAGAAGCAGACTGATTCTGAGGGGGAAAACAGAGAAATGACGGATCGTGAATTGATGTCCATGGCCAAGCAGGCGTCTTTGAACGCCTATGTGCCCTATTCCCGCTTCCCTGTGGGGGCGGCGATTGAGTGCGACGACGGCAGCGTGTTCACCGGCTGCAACGTGGAAAACGCCGCCCTTGGCAGCACCATCTGTGCCGAGCGCACCGCCTGCTGCAAGGCGGTCAGCGAAGGGCACCGGAGCTTTCGGCGCATCGCCATCTATGCCGACAGCGAGAACTGGTGTACGCCCTGTGGCGCCTGCCGGCAGTTTCTGGCGGAGTTTTCGCCGGATATGGAGGTGCTCTGCGCCAAGGCGGGCAACCGCTACGTGAGCTACAAGCTGTCCGAGCTGCTGCCCCACACCTTCAATTACTGAGATGGAGCTGGAGCAGCTTCGGGTTTTCCGCGCGGTTGCGGAGTGCGGCAGTTTCAGCCTGGGCGCGAAAAAGCTCTACATCAGCCATTCCACCACCAGCCGGGCGGTTTCCGCTCTGGAGGAAGAGCTGGGGGTGCGGCTTCTGGAACGGAGCAACCGGATTCTGGGACTGACGGCGGCAGGGGAGCTGCTGCTGAAGGAGAGCGAAAGCCTGCTGGACCAGGCGGAGGCGCTGAAGGAGCGCGTCCGGAAGACAGGGAAGACTGAATGGTTACCGCACATATAACAGACGAGCCTCCGGCATGCCAGGCATGCCGGAGGCTCGTTTGTTATGTTTAGCTATGGTTCATAATGAAACTGCTTGTTCAGCCAGGTCTGGCATAGGCTGAGCCAGGGGCGGCACTCGACGTTCGGTGTCTCCACCTCCCGGGTGCAGGTGGAGATTCCGTGGGCGCCGTGGGCAAAGAGATGGGCCTCAAAGGGAACCTGCTCCCGGCGCAGCGCCTGCATCAGCATCAGGGAGTTTTCCACCGGCACGCTGTCGTCGTCCACCGTGTGCCAGAGGAAAGTGGGCGGGAAGTCCGGCGTGATGTGTTTCTCCACAGACAGCTTCTGCCGCAGGGCCTCGTCCCCGGCGGACACGTTGTCGGAGGTGGCAAGGTGGGTGTGCTCCAGCAGGCTGATCACCGGGTAGCACAGCAGCATGGCGCTGGGCCGGCAGTCTGCCGGGAGGGCAAGCTCCTCATCGTTCCAGAGGCAGCCCAGGCTGGCGGCCAGGTGACCGCCGGCAGAAAAGCCCATTACGGCGATGCGCTCCGGGTCGACGTGCCACTGGGCGCTGTGCCGCCGGACGATGTGCACCGTTTCCGCCAGCTGGCGCAGGGGGCGGCAGCCGCCTGCCTGCTCCAGAATGGAATAGGTCAGAATAAAGACGTTGTAGCCCTGGGCGGCAAAGGCCAGAGCAGGCGGGTCCGCCTCCCGGGGGGAGACCAGATAGTAGCCGCCGCCAGGGCAGACGATCAGCGCCGGGCGGATTCTGTGGGCTTCCAGTCGGTCGTGCTCGTCCTGCAGATAGCCGATTACCGGCGCGCCGAAGGCTTCAAAAGAGACAAGCTGCATCAGTCGATAACCTTCTCGGTGACGCCGGCGAAGAGGTACACGTTCTCGTAAGGGATGGAGAAGGTGAGGGCGGTGTCGGTCTCCGGCGTGTCGTGGGGATCCACCTTCAGGATGGCCCGGTCGTCGCCGGCGGTGATGTAGACGTTGGTGTTGTCGCCCAGCATCTCGGTCAGCTCCACGGAGCAGTTGATGACGTAGGCCTTGTCCCGGCTGCCCAGCACGATGGACTCGGGCCGGAAGCCGAAGACCAGCTCCTTGCCCTCGTAGGCGGAGATGTTGCTGAGCTTCCTGGACAGATCCAGCCTGGCCCCGCCGAAGGAGATTCCGCCGTCCTTCACGGTGCCGCGGATGAAGTTCATGGGCGGCTCGCCGATGAAGCCCGCCACGAACACGTTCACCGGCTTGAAATACAGATCATAGGGGGTGCCGATCTGCTGCACGTAGCCGTCCTTCATGACCACGATCCGGTCGGCCATGGTCATGGCCTCGGTCTGGTCGTGGGTGACGTAGATGGTGGTGGCGCCGGTTTCCCGGTGAATCTGGGTGATTTCGGAGCGCATGGTGACGCGCTGCTTGGCGTCCAGGTTGCTGAGGGGCTCGTCCATGAGGAAGATGCCCACCTTGCGGATGATGGCCCGGCCCACGGCCACGCGCTGACGCTGGCCGCCGGAGAGCGCCCGGGGCAGGCGGTCCAGATAGTCTGTCAGGCCCAGAACCTTTGCGGTGCGCTTGACCTTCTCCTCAATCACGTCCTCGTCCACGCCCTGGAGCGTCAGGCCGTAGGCCAGATTGTCAAACACGGTCATCTGCGGATACAGGGCATAGCTCTGGAACACCATGGCCACCTGCCGCTCCCGGGGGCCCTTCTCGTTGGCGCGGACGCCGTCGATGAGGAAATCGCCCTTGCTGATATCCTCCAGGCCTGCGATCATGCGAAGGGTGGTGGACTTGCCGCAGCCGGAGGGACCGACGAAGACGATAAACTCGCCCTTCTCGATCTCCAGATTGAAATCATGCACCGCGTGGAAGCCGTTGGGATAGATCTTGTTGATGTCCTTTAAGGTGATGTAAGCCATGATGTTGCCCCCTTGACAGAATGTATTATTTCAGTGCGCCCAGGTCGTACCAGGGCTCCAGATATTCGGCGGTATTCAGCACCATTTCCCGGAACAGCTGTTCGCCCTGCGCCTGATTCAGCTGCGAGCACAGCGGCTGGGCCAGGAAGGCGGCGAAAATGGCGTTCAGATCCCGGTTCTTGATGCCGGCGTATACGTTTTCGATGTTTCGCGCATTCTGCTCCACCAGCTGGGCCACCGGGCCGGGCAGGGGATTGCAGAGAATGGGCCGGACGCAGTCGTTGTCAAACACGTGGTTGACCTCCACCACGCTGCCCGTCGGAAGCTGGGGCATCTGCCCCCGGTTCAGGGTGTTGGCGTTGGAGATGACCGGCCCCAGGCCCAGGATGGCCTTCATGAGCTCAATGAGCTCCTCCGGGCTGCGCTGCACCGTCACGGGCATCGTTCCGGCGGCTATGGCGGCGGACTCGGCGATCTTCTTGCGCTGATCGGCCTTGCGGTAGTCCACGGTGGTCAGGTGGTAGAGCCAGCGCTCCGCGTCGGCGGGGCTGTCCAGATACCAGCTCTTGTTGAGAAACTCCACCAGATGCCGGTCGCCGGCGGCGGCCAGGACCCCGTAGCGGCGAAACAGATCCATCTTTACCTTGTTGCCGTAACGGAAGGGGTCGCTGCGGAAATCCTCCGGCGCGGCGCCGTGCTTTTCGCAGTAGCCCTTCTCATAGTACTTTTCCATAAAGCCGGGCAGGAGGGCCAGCACGTCCTGATCCTGCCAGCGGGCCTCGGTGATCCAGGTAAAGTGGTTGATGCCGGAGGCGTCCACCACCAGCTCGTGCCGGTCGGGCCGGGGAATTCCCAGCTCTTCCTTCAGCACGCAGCAGAGGAAATCCTCCGCGTTAAAGACCTCATGGCAGCAGCCGAAGGCCCGGATCTCCGGAAACACGTCGAACAGGGTCTTGCAGCAGACGGTCATGGGATTGGTCAGGTTGATGACCCAGGCTTTCGGGCAGCAGTCCCGGATGGCCCGGGCGAAGCCCTCGTACAGCGGCACGGTGCGCATGGCGCGCAGTACGCCGCCGGGGCCCACCGTGTCGCCCACGGACTGCCAGATGCCGTATTTTTCCGGCGCGTGCACGTCGGAATGCATGGCGTCAAAGGTGCCGGGCAGGATGGAGCAGGCCACGAAGTCCGCACCGCGCAGGGCGTCCTCCAGATGCTCGTACACCACATAGTCCCAGCGGGAAACCGTGTCCGGGTGGGCGTTGATGCGCGCTCCGATCTGCCGGTTCCGCTCTGCGGCGGGCACGTCGATGTCATACAGGGCGATCTCGCCGCCCAGGCCCTCGGTCAGTGCCAGGTCGTTCATAAAGACCCGGGCCCAGGCCTTGGAACCGCCGCCGATATAGGCCAGTTTGATCTTTTTCATATTTCCACCTTTCCGCATATGGCAAATTCGGAAATGGATATGGACAAAACAGACATTTTTTGGTACTATAATGTTAATGACAATAGAATGAAGGAATGAGTTCGCTTATGAATGATATCATTTATGCGGGAAAGCATTCCCTGACCCGCAACGTCTCCCGCCACGCGCACAGCAGCTGGGAGCTGATTTACTGCACCGGCGGCAGTGGAGAGCTGATCTTCGACGACGGTACGGAGCTGAGCTACGATACGGGAACCGTTGTGGCGATTCCGCCCTACCTGTCCCATGAGAACTGCAGCAGGCTGGGCTTTACCAACATCCATCTGAACATACAGGACTGCACCCTGACCGGGAAGACGCCCGTTGTGGTGACGGATGACAGCAACTCCTTTATCCTCAACGCCTTTTCCGCCGCCTACCACCACTTCTGCGGCAGCGGAGGACAGAGGGCCATGCTGCTGGATATCTACGGGGACCTGATCGTCTGCTATCTGACCAGCTACCAGAACCTGCCCACCCACAGCCGGGTGGTGGATGAGATTGAGTCGAACATTATCCAGAACTATCCGGACTGCAACTATGAGCTGGACAGCTATTTGCGCTCCTTCCCCTTCAGCTACGACTATCTGCGAAAGCTGTTCAAGAAGGAGCTGGGGGTGACGCCCCACAAATATCTGATCGACAAGCGCCTGCAGACTGCGGCAGAGCAGCTGCGCGCCGGCAATCTCAGCGGCAATATCACAGAGATTTCCCGCCTCTGCGGCTTTCGGGAGCCGCTGTACTTCTCCCGCATGTTCAAGAAAAAATACGGAGTTGCCCCAAGCTATTACGTGGAAAACACAGGCAGCACGACCCCCGAGGAAGACGCGGACAGCATCAAGATCCAGGTGCCGAAGGACGAGGCCTGAGCCTCATACTATTTCCGGATAGAAAGCTGACTTGGAATTCGGAGCAGAATCTGTGCCAGACGAGGCAGTGCCCGCAGAGCATAATGGAGATATATGGTCAAGGGCGCTAACGAAGTATGGTGCAGATTCTGCCCGAAGGACTGCCTGATTTCTATTCGGGGATAGTATCAGCCCAGCAGCCGCTTGACCTCGGTATAGCACAGCAGGAAGGGGGCGACGCCCTTGGCGTCGTTCTCCACCACCGGCTCAGAGACGTAATAGGCATAGCTGCCGTCCCGCCGGCGGTTGTCCGCCGGGCCGAGGCCGGCCACCAGGCAGATCCCGCCCAGGTTCAGCTCGCCGTCCCGGAAAGACAGATATCGATCCACAATGCCGTTGAAGGTCCTTTGACCCTGGACGGCATATTTTTTATCCAGCACGCCCAGGCGGGCGCCCTTGAGCATGGCATAGGCCAGCATGCTGCTGCCGCTGGTCTCCAGATAGTTGCCCTCCCGGCCGGGCTGGTCCGGAACCTGCCAGTACATACCGGTTTCCTCGTCCATATACCGGAGCAGGTTTTCCATAAGCTCGGTGAAGATGTCCCGCAGGCTGCTGCGCGCTTCGCCCTCCGGAAGAATCTCCAGCAGGTCGGCCAGGGCCACGGAGAACCAGCCGATGGAGCGCAGCCAGAAGCTCCGGGAGCAGCCGGTCTCCGGGTCCGCCCAGAAGATGGAGCGGCTGGCGTCGTAGCCGTGGAAGTACAGGCCCTTCTCCTCGCTGTACATGCGGCGGCGGACGGTTTCAATCTGCCGCACGATGTCGGAATAGTCGCCGCTGCCGAAGTGCTTTTCATACAGGGCATAGAAGGGCTGGGCCATATAGATGCCGTCCAGCCAGACCTGATGGGGGTAGATGGCCTTGTGCCAGAAATTGCCCTCAAAGGTGCGGGGCTGGTTTTCCAGCTGGTGGCGCAGAAGCTCTGCCGCCTTGCGGAATTTTTCCTTTCCGGTGCGGCGGTAGAGGGGGAAGAGGGCGCGGCCCTCGTTGATGTCGTCCAGGTTGTACTTGGTCATGTGGTAGCGCCGGATGCTGCCGTCCTCCTCCACGAAGGCGTCGATAAAGGCGTCGACGAAATCGGAATAGCAGCGCTCGCCGGTAATCTCGCTCATGGCCTCCAGCGCGGTCATCATGCAGCCGTCGATGTAGTTCCAGTCGGTGGGCTTGCCCTGGCGGATCTTTTCAATGTTCCAGGCGGTGTGCTCCGGCCCGGATTCCCGGATCAGCCGAAGCACGTACTCATCGATCTTTTCGTATACGGCCGCGTCACAGAGATTTTCCGCGTGCAGCCGCTCGTAATGGCCGGCAATCAGCTTTTCCCCGACCACGTTCTTCAGCTGCACCTGGTGAATCTCGATGTTGCGCACGTTGTCCAGGTAAAGACCAAGGCGGCAGCGCTGCACGGCATAGTTTTCCATGGCGGGAACGCCGGGCTTTGCGTTTTCCGCAAAGGAGACGCTCACGTTTTCAAAGCGCACGCTGTCGATGGGAGCCTCGGGCAGACCGTCGATGTAGCAGGCGGCTACCTGGGCGCCGGTGCAGCGCAGGTTGCGGAAGGTGAAGGAGCCCAGATGGGGGGTCCGCTCGTCCACGGGAAGCAGCTCCCGGGACCAGACGTACTCGCTGAAGCGGTCCGGGTCGCAGCAGTTGTACCACATGTTGATGACCACAGGGGTCAGAACCCCGTCCATCACGATGTTGTCGAACACCACGTGGTCGATGACGCAGTCCTTGCCCCGGCCCCGGCGGGTCTTGATGCGAAGGCCCCGGTCGGTGCCCCGGAAATAGCACTGGCTGACGCTGAGATCGCGCACGCCCGCGCCGATCTCGCTGCCCAGGGTGACGGCGCCGTGGCCGAAATCCATGAGACAGTTGCGCACCGTGTGGTGGTCCGCCGGGCGGCGGAAGGTCCGGCCCAGCTCGATCTTGCCGGATTTGATGGCGATGCAGTCGTCTCCCACGCTGAAGCGGCAGCCGATGATATTCACCCGGTCGCAGGACTCCGGGTCGATGGCGTCGGTATTGGGGCTGTCCTTGGGGGCGCTGATGAACACGTCGTAGAAGGAGACGTCCTCGGAAAAATAGGGGTGGAACTGCCAGGAAGCGGAATTGCAGGCGTGCAGGCCGTGAACGGTCACGTTCCGGCAGCGGTTGAAGAAGAACAGCCTCGGACGGGCAACGGGATCCTCCCGGAAGCCTGTCCACCAGTCGCTGTTCTGGGCGTTTCCGTCCACCCGGCCGGGTCCCACGATGGTGATGTCCTCGGCGTACTCGGCGGTAATCAGCGACTGATACATGGTCATGGCGCAGCCTTCAAAGGCGCCGAAATGCACGTCCTCCCCGGTCACCATATCCTGCAGCGTGCCGGGAATTACCGGGTAGCGGGCCTTGTCGGGCTGACCCAGCAGGGCGGCGCCGTCCTGAAACTCCAGGGTGATGTGGCTTTTGAGGGCCAGGGGTGCGGTCAGATAGCTTCCGGCGGGGAACACCAGCCGTCCGCCTTCCGGCAGGAAGTGGATGGCGGCCTGAATCGCGGCGCTGTCGTCCGTAAGGCCGTCGCCCACGGCGCCGAAAGAGCGCACGTTCACGGCGCAGCGCTCGGCGGCGGTCCTGAAAACCAGGGTCTCGGCAGGGATGTCTCTCTCAAAGCTGACTTCCAGGGTATACTCCGTCTCCGGCGTCAAGCCGAAGAGGGAGAACACGTTGGCGCGGCCCTCCCCACGGGGCGCGCCGTTCAGCCGCAGGGAATAGGGGGCGGGGGAATAGTAGGGCTTATCGTTGACCAGTTCCAGACAGGCGGAGCTGGAACCGACAAAAAGCAAATTAATCATGGTTCAGTCCTTTATATTCTTTTTTGCATCGTCCACGATGCGAAGAAACAGACGCTTCATGGAAAGAAGCAGCAGGTCCACGGCCAGATAGAACAGGCCGAAGAGCACGGGCTCCACGCCAAGGGGGACGGAGTCGACAGCGCCGGTGATCTGCACCAGGACGCCGTTGATCACGTTATAGAGGGTATAGACCAGAAACAGCACCAGAAAGGCATAGAGGATGTTCAGGAAAAAGGAGGCCAGGGAGCGACGGGGAAACATCATCCACCGGTCGTTGTCTCCGGGCGTCTTCTCCCAGAAGCGGAGCAGATTGTTCACCAGAAGGTCGGTGATGACGCCCATGGCGATGGCCAGGACCACAAACTGGTCCAGAAAGTCCGCCAGGTAGATGCCCAGACCCCAGAAAAAGAAGAAGCAGACCGCGCCGTTGAACCAGAACTTGAGCAGCAGCGCCTTGACCGTGTCGCCCAGCTCCAGCCGGCGGTGGGAGCGGTATTTCTTCAGCTCCTCCTCCGAGACCTCGGGGGAGTTGGACTCGTCGGCGGTGACCAGGTCTTCCACCGCCTTGGTATTGAGCTTGTAGTATTCC
>CAMVIC010000021.1 GCA_947167435.1 uncultured Clostridia bacterium
AGTGGACGCCGTGGCCCACCGGCTGGGGACCAACCGCTCTGCGCTCATCAACCAGATTCTGGCGGAGTATGTGGGCTGCACCACGCCGGAGCGGCGCATCAACGACGTGCTGTCTACCATTCAGCAGCTGATGAGCCCGTCCCGGGATCTGGTGCCTTTCTTTGCGCCCAATACCTTCTCCCTGTCGCTGAAAAGCTCGCTGGAGTATAAATATCGCCCCACGGTGAAATACGAGGTGGAGCTGTACCGGGGCGGGGAGGAATCCATCGGAGAGCTGTCGGTGATGTTCCGCACCCAGTCCGCCGCGCTGATCCAGGCCATGACGGAGTTTTTCCGGCTGTGGAAGCGGATTGAGGACCTGCACCTGCGGCCCCGCACCGGGGCGCGGATTGACTATGCCCTGTACGACGGTAAATTCCTGCGCAGCATTGCGGTGCCCGACCGGGACTGCACGGCCCAGGAACTGGCCGGCGCTCTGTCCGAGTATATCAAGCTCTTCGACAAGCTGATGAAGGGCTATCTCAGCGGACGGCTGGACGCCCACGAGGTGGAGGCCGCCTATTATTCCCATCTGATCAACAGTACGATCCATATCTGAGGAGGTGCTGACATGAACGCACAGAACTACACCCAGAAAAGTCTGGAAGCGGTTCAGACTGCCCAGGCCATGGCCCAGGAGAACCGCAACAATTATATCACGCCGGAGCATCTGCTCTACGCCCTGGTGGACCAGGACGGCGGTCTGATCCCCTCCCTGCTGGGGAAGATGGGCGTTGACTGCAACGCCGTGCTGGCAGAGCTGGACAGCGCCATCGCCCAATTGCCCAAGGTGGGCCAGGCAGGGGACGTATACCTGTCAAGCGAGGCCAACCGGGCCCTGCAGGCCGCCGAGAAGGCGGCCAAATCCATGGGGGATGAGTACACCTCCGTGGAGCACCTGATGATCGGCATCTTTGCCGCGGCCACGCCCGCCGTCAAGCGGATTTTCACCGACCACGGCATCACAAAATCCGCCTTTACCACGGAGCTGAGCAAGGTCAAGACCGCGCCGGTCACCGGGGACAACCCGGAAAGCACCTATGACGCCCTGACCAAGTACGGCACGGACCTTGTCAAGCGGGCCCGGGAGAACGAGTTGGACCCGGTCATCGGCCGGGACAACGAGATCCGGAACGTGATCCGCATCCTGTCCCGAAAGACCAAGAACAACCCCGTGCTGATCGGCGAACCCGGCGTGGGCAAAACCGCCATCGCCGAGGGCCTGGCACAGCGGATCGTCCGCGGGGACGTGCCCGAAGGCCTCAAGGACAAGACCATCTTCTCCCTGGACATGGGCGCGCTGATTGCAGGCGCCAAGTACCGGGGCGAATTTGAGGAGCGCCTGAAGGCCGTGCTGGAGGAGATTCGCCGCAGCGAGGGCGGCATTATCCTCTTCATCGACGAGCTGCACACCATCGTGGGCGCCGGCAAGACCGAGGGCAGCATGGACGCGGGCAACCTCCTGAAGCCCATGCTGGCCCGGGGCGAGCTGCACTGCATCGGCGCCACCACCCTGGACGAGTACCGCAAGTATATCGAGAAGGACGCGGCCCTGGAGCGGCGTTTCCAGCCGGTGCAGGTGGACGAGCCCTCCGTGGAGGACACCATCTCCATTCTGCGCGGCCTGAAGGAGCGCTATGAGGTCTATCACGGCGTCCGCATCCACGACAACGCCCTGGTGGCCGCCGCGACCCTCTCCAACCGCTATATCACCGACCGCTTCCTGCCGGACAAGGCTATCGACCTGGTGGACGAGGCCTGCGCCCTGATCCGCACGGAGATCGACTCCATGCCAGCAGAGCTGGACGATATCCGCCGTAAGATCATGCAGCTGGAGATCGAGGAGATGGCCCTCAAGAAGGAGGACGACCAGCTGAGCCAGGACCGCCTGGCAAAGCTGCGGGAGGAGCTGGCCAATCTCAAGGACAAGTTCAACGCCATGAAATCCCGCTGGGAGGCGGAGAAGAGCAGCGTGGACGAGGTCAAGCGCCTGAAATCCGAGATCGAGAAAATGCACGCGGACATTGAAAACGCCCAGCTGCGCTATGAGTACGAGACCGCGGCAAGGCTCAAGTATTCCGACCTGCCCGCCCTGGAGAAGCAGCTGCGGGAAGCGGAGAAGCTCAGCGAGGACAAAAAGCAGAACACCCTGGTCCACGACACCGTCACCGAGGAGGAAATCTCCGGCATTGTGGCCAAGTGGACCGGTATCCCGGTATCCAAGCTGATGGAGGGCGAGCGGGAGAAGATCCTACACCTGGACGACACCCTGCACCAGCGGGTGGTGGGCCAGGACGAGGCCGTGCAGAAGGTGACGGAGGCCATCCTCCGCTCCCGTGCCGGCATCGCGGACCCCAACCGGCCCATCGGCTCCTTCCTGTTCCTGGGCCCCACGGGCGTGGGCAAGACGGAGCTGGCCAAATCCCTGGCCGAGGCGCTGTTTGACGACGAGCACAACATCGTCCGCATCGACATGACCGAGTATATGGAGAAGTTCTCCGTCTCCCGTCTGATCGGCGCGCCTCCGGGATACGTGGGCTATGACGAGGGCGGCCAGCTGACCGAGGCCGTGCGGCGCAAGCCCTACAGCGTGGTGCTGTTCGACGAGATCGAGAAGGCCCACCCGGACGTGTTCAACATCCTGCTGCAGATCCTGGACGACGGCCGCATCACCGACTCCCAGGGCCGCACGGTGGATTTCAAGAACACCATCATCATCCTGACCTCCAACCTGGGCAGCCAGTACCTGCTGGACGGCATTCAGCCCGACGGCACCATCTCCCAGCAGGCGCAGGAGCTGGTGATGGCAGAGCTGCGCCGCAGCTTCCGGCCGGAGTTTCTGAACCGGCTGGATGAGACCATCCTCTTCCGCCCGCTGACCCGGGAGAACCTGACCGGCATCATCGACATCATGGTGGAGGGCCTGCGCGGCCGCCTGGCCGAGCGCAGCCTGAAGCTGGAGATCACCGACGAAGCCAAGGCGCTGATCATCGACCGGGGCTACGACCCGCTGTACGGCGCCCGGCCTCTGCGCCGCTATCTGCAGAGCAGCGTGGAGACCCTGCTGGCCCGCACCATCCTGCGGGGCGACCTGGCCGCCGGCGCCACCCTCACCGTGGACGTGGAAAACGGCGAGCTGGTCTGCCGCTGAACCGAATCAAAAAAATGCCCGGGTGCGTTTGACACCCGGGCGTTTTCCGTCGGTTGACAGTTCCCGGCGGCGGTGATATCATAAAATCATAGTTTGAACCCAAAATCATAGTTTGAACCCAAACTAAATCAGAAAGGATCGAAACAGAATGAAAAAGATGAGAAACGCACTTGTTTTCCTGCTGGCTGCCGCCATGCTGTTCAGCACGCCCGTGCTGGCCAGCGCTGACGCGGTCAGCGCCACCGCCACCGCCCAGGGCCTGGACGAGACCGTCACCGTCACCGTGACCATGGAAGACGGCAAGATCACCGGCGTGGAAGCCTCCACCGACAAGGAAGAGGTCACCGTGGGCGCCCAGGCGCTGGAGCAGCTGCCCGCCGCCATGGTGGAGCAGAACACCGTGAAGGTGGACGGCGTCACCGGCGCCACAGCCACCAGCACCGCCGTCATCTCCGCCGCCACCGCTGCCTACCTGCAGCTGCTGGGCGTGGACGTGAACCTGGACGCGCTGGCCAAGGGCCAGGGCTATGTGAAGGCTGAGGATTACCAGATGGTCACCGGCGTGGACGCCATCACCTCCGCTACCGAGTCCGGCGTGGGCGGCATCAACTTCGGCGATATCGACCTGTCCGACGAGATGAAGCAGGCCCTGATCCTGGACTATCTGAAGGGCGCCAAGGGCGACTACCGCGAGATGTACCAGATCGCCACCTCCTACAATAACGTGCCCACCATCGGCAGCGTGGAGTACGTGCTGGATCCCTCCGACATGACCCTGTTCGGCTCCAGCGAGAGCAACACCGCCAAGCTCAACAACATGAACCTGAACCCCAATGTGGACCTGTACTGGACCCGTCAGATCCGCGCGGGCGATATCTGCTCCGATGCCATGCCCGTTCTGCCCAGCTACTTCATGAGCTACGGCGTGCAGATCACCGGCACCTTCAAGGCCATCCACTTTGCGGAGCTGAGCGAGGATGAGGTCCCCGTATACCTGGCCAAGGCCCGCACCTACTTCACCACCCTGGACACCACCGCCCAGCTGTCCGCCATGGACGACGAGGGCCTGTACGGCTACCTGTGCACCTCCAACATGAACTTCTACCAGATCATCCCCAGCCGCATCGTGGTCACCTCCCCCTGGTTCCTGAACGTGTACGACAGCGGCTATGCCCGCCAGTTCGTCTCTGAGGAGCTGCAGCAGCAGCTGGCCGACGTCGTGGCCGAGCAGTACCCCGAGGCCACCGGCCTGACCATGCTGGACTTCGCCACCTTCTCCGCCACCGGCCTCAAGACCCAGCAGATCCTGAGCTTCGACCGCTGAGCCGAACGCAGGTTTTTCATCGCAAAGCAACATCATCACAGGGCCGCCCGTCCGGGCGGCCCTGCTGCTTTGCAGAAATGCGGAATTGCGAATTGTGGATTCGGGAATTCCTTTTCGCCCGCCGTCCTCCGCATCTCCTGAAAACTGAAAACTGCGCAAAAGCACCGGGAAGGTCCCGTTCGGACCTTCCCGGTGCTTTTGCGCATCCTCCCGCCTTAATCGAAGAAATCAAAGAAGTCGTCGTCGAAGTCGCGGTCGTAGTACTCGTACTCGTAGTAATCGTCGTCGTAATATCCGAACTCGCCTGCGGGGACGCTGCCGAAGCTGCGGTGCATCTCCACGCTGTAGTCGGTCACGCGGCCGGTCTCCACGTCCACGTCTATGTCATACTCGGTGTTGCCTACGAAGAACTCGATCTCATAGACCTTGCGGCCGTCGTCGTAATCGGCGTGGCATCTGGTGAACCTGGCATCCTCGGCCTTAACTCCGGCCTTATCCAGGGCGATCTGCTTGGCCTGCTCCATGGTGACGGGACCGTCGGCAAAGGCGGCGGCGCCGAATGCGAGAACCATTACAAGGGCCATCAGGCCGGCAAGTGCTTTCTTCAGGGTTTTCATGTTTTATTTCCTCCGTTTTTATGCTTTTTGATTTTTGTTTGTTTTTCTCTTGTGGCCTGAATATAACACAGAAATTGTCACAAAATTGGCACACGGAAAGAAAATGCGGAGTTCGGACTTGCGAATTCGGAAAAAGTCCTTGTTCAACGCGGTGTCATGTCCATAGCGGTATGCAAGCATCCAGCCCTGCGCGGAAAACGGGAAAAACGAATTCTATCACTCCGAATTACCCGCGGCCAACGGCGGGTTGATGACTGCGTGCCCTGCGGATATGGTTCTCCAGCGAACATGGCTGCCACAACGCGAATCCCCCTCGCGGGAACGGTTGTTCCGCGAGGGGGATTCGCGTTTTCTGCTTACAGGGTGGCCGCCATGACGGCTTTGATCGTGTGGAGGCGGTTTTCCGCCTCGTCGAAGACGATGGATTGGGGGCCCTCAAAGACTTCGTTTGTGACCTCCATGCACTCCAGACCGAACTTTTCGTACACAGCCAGGCCGTTTTCCGTCTCCAGGTCGTGATAAGCGGGCAGGCAGTGCATGAAGCGGCACTGGGGGCCTGCCAGGTCCAGAAGCGCCTGGTTTACCTGGTAGGGGAGCAGGTCGTGGATGCGCTCGGCCCAGACCTCCTCCGGCTCGCCCATGGAGACCCAGATATCCGTGTACAGCACGTCCGCGCCGGGCGCGGCCTTCCGGGGGTCCGTCTCGAATTCCAGCACGGCGCCGGTCTCGGCCGCGATGGCCTGACAGCGGGCGATCAGCGCCGGGTCGGGGAAATACTTCTCCGGGGCGCAGGCCACGAAATGCAGACCCATTTTGGCGCAGCCCACCATGAGGGAGTTGCCCATGTTGTAGCGGGCGTCGCCCATGTACACCAGCTTCTTCCCCTGGAGGGAGCCGAAATGCTCCCGGATGGTGAGAAAGTCCGCCAGAATCTGGGTGGGGTGGAACTCGTTGGTCAGGCCGTTCCACACGGGTACGCCCGCGTATTTGGCCAGGGCCTCCACCCGTTCCTGCCCGTAGCCCCGGTACTCGATGCCGTCGAACATCCGGCCCAGCACCCGGGCGGTGTCCGCGATGCTCTCCTTTTTCCCGATCTGAGAGGCCTTGGGGTCCAGATACACCGGGTGCATGCCCAGGTCCGAGGCCGCCACCTCAAAGCTGCAGCGGGTGCGGGTGCTGGTCTTTTCAAAGATCAGCGCCACGTTTTTGCCGATGTGCATGTCGTGGGGGATGCCCGCTTTTTTCTGGGCCTTGAGCTTGGCCGCCAGGTCCAGAAGCGACGAGATCTCTGTGGGCGTGAAGTCCAGCAGGGTGAGGAAATTTCTGCCTTTCAGACTCATTTGCAGGCCTCCTTTACAATCGACAGGGCCCTGGCCAGCTGGTCCATGGGGATGTTCAGGGCGGGTAGCAGCCGCACCTTGTCCTTGGCGGTGAGGCAGAGGACGCCCTGCTCCATGCAGGCCTTCACCACGTCGCCGGCGGGCTTTACGGGCTTGACGCCAATCATCAGCCCCATGCCGGTGACGGACTCCACGCCCTCGGCGCCCTGCAGCGTATCAAAGGCAAAGAGGCTCTTGGCCCGGATTTCCGCCAAAAGCGCGTCGTCGATGCGGCTGAGGATGCTAAGCGCTCCGGCGCAGCAGACCGGGTTGCCGCCGAAGGTGGAGCCGTGGTCGCCGGGGCCCAGGACGCTCTGGACCTTTTCGCCCAGCAGGCAGGCGCCCAGGGGCAGGCCGCCGCCCAGACCCTTGGCGGTGGACACCACGTCCGGCTCCACGCCGTAGTTCATATAGGCATAGAGGGCGCCGGTGCGGCCGTTGCCGGTCTGTACCTCGTCCACCATCAGGACGATGTCCTGCTCCTTGCAGAAGGCGGCCAGGCCCCGGACAAAGTCCTTCTCCATGGGGATGACGCCGCCCTCGCCCTGGATGCATTCGATGAGCACGCCAGCGGCCTTGCTCTCCAGCGCCAGGGCCTTGAGGCCCTCCAGGTCGCCGGCCTTGGCATGGACAAAGCCCGGGGTCAGGGGCTGGAACAGCTCGTGATAGTGCTCCTGCCCGGTGGCGGCCAGAGTGGTGAGGGTGCGGCCGTGGAAGCTGTTTTCCAGGGTTACGATGGTGAAGTACTCCGGCCCCTTGGTGTCGGCCGCGTATTTGCGGGCCGCCTTGATGGCGCACTCGTTGGCCTCCGCGCCGGAGTTGCAGAAGAAGACCTTCTTCATGCCCGTGCGCGTGCACAGCAGCTGCGCAAGCCTTGCGCAGGGCTCGGTATAATACAGGTTCGACATGTGCTGCACCAGGCCCAGCTGCTCCGTCACCGCGTCCTTCCACTGTTTGTCCGCGATGCCGAAGGCGGTGACGCCGATGCCGCTGCCCATGTCGATATACTCTTTTCCGTTCTCGTCATAGACCAGCGAGCCCTTGCCCGACACGATCTGCACCGGGAAGCGGGCATAGGTGCCGGCCACGTATTCCTTGTCAATGGCTTGGATGTTTTCCATCAGAGCAGTTCTCCTTCCCCTTTTACAACCATGGTGCCCGCGCCCTCGTCGGTGAGAATCTCCATGAGAATGGAGTGGGGCACCCGCCCGTCCATGATGATGACGCTCTCCACGCCCCGGTGGATGGCGTCGATGCAGCACTCCACCTTGGGGATCATGCCCCCGGCGATCACGTGCTGCTCAAACAGCTCCACCGCCTGGGCGATGCTCAGCTCCGGAATCAGGGTGGAGGGGTCGTCCTTGTCCCGCAGGACGCCGGCAATGTCCGTCATCATGATGAGACGGTCGGCCCCCAGGGCCCCGGCGATGCAGGCGGCGGCGGTGTCGCCGTTGATGTTGTAGGTGTTGCCCTCGCTGTCGCAGCCCACGGTGGAGATCACCGGGATGTATCCCTTTTCCAGCAGGTCCATCACCGGCTGGATGTTGATGTTTGTGATGCTGCCCACATAGCCCAGCTGGGGGTTTTTCATCTTCGCCTCGATGAGGCGGCCGTCCATGCCGGAGATGCCCATGGCCTTGCCGCCCTTCATCTCCAGCAGGTTTACCAGGGTTTTGTTCACCTTCCCGGCCAGCACCATCTGCACGATGTCAACGGTCTCCTTGTCGGTGACCCGCAGCCCGTCCACAAACTCCGGCTTCTTGCCCAGCCGGTCCATCAGGTCGCTGATCTCCGGCCCGCCGCCGTGGACCAGCACCACCTTCACGCCAACCAGCCACAGCAGGACCACGTCCTCCATCACCTGCTGGCGCAGCTGCTCGCTGACCATGGCGTTGCCGCCGTATTTGACCACCACGATGCGGCCGTTGTAGTGCCGGATATAGGGCAGGGCCTGGGTCAGCACCTGGGCCCGCTGGGCGTTTGAAAATGTGAATTCGTCCATAGCTTCCTCAGGTCCGGTAATCGCCGTTGATCTTTACGTACTCATAGCTCAAATCGCAGCCCCAGGCGGTGGCGGACGCGTCCCCGTCGCCGAGGCCGATGAGAATTTCAATCTCGTGCTCATGGAGCACCTTTGCCGCCAGCTCCTCGGAGAAGGGCACGCCGGCCCCGTTGTGGCAGACCTGCACAAGGCCCGCCGCCGAGCGGAAGCTCACGTCAACCTTGTTCACGTCCACGTCGGCGCCGCTGTAGCCGATGGCGCAGAGCACCCGGCCCCAGTTGGCGTCCTCGCCGAACATGGCCGCCTTCAGCAGGCTGGAGCAGATGACGCTCTTGGCCACCGTCCGGGCGGCGCTCTGGTCCTTCGCCCCGGTGACGGCGCACTCCAGCAGCTTGGTGGCGCCCTCGCCGTCGCCGGCGATGTGCTGGCAGAGCCAGACGGTCACGGTGTTCAGGGCCTCCATGAAGGCGGCGTAATCGTCGCCCTCGCCGGTGATCTCTTCGTTGCCGGCAAGGCCGTTTGCCAGGATGGCCACCATGTCGTTGGTGGAGGTGTCGCCGTCTACACTGATCATGTTGAAGGTGTTCTGCACGTCGGTGGACAGGGCTTTCTGGAGCATGGGCGCGGAGATGGCCGCGTCCGTGGTCAGGAAGACCAGCATGGTGGCCATGTTGGGATGAATCATGCCGCTGCCCTTGGCGATGCCGCCCATATGGCAGGTCTTGCCGCCCAGGCTGAACTCCACCGAGATCTCCTTGCGGGAAAGGTCGGTGGTCATGATGGCCTCTGCCGCGTCGCCGCTGCCGTCTTTGGAAAGGGCCTGCTGCAGCGCGGGGATGCCCGCGAGGATGGGCGCCGGGTCCAGCGGCTGGCCGATGACGCCGGTGGAGGCCACGATCACGTCCTCCGCCGGGAAGCTGCCGAAGCGCTCCGCCAAGGCGGCGCAGGTCTCCTCCGCCACCTGGACGCCGTTTGCGTTGCAGGTGTTGGCGTTGCCGCTGTTGCAGATGACCGCCCGGGCCACGCCGTTTTGCAGGTGCGCTTTGGTCACCAGCAGCGGCGCGCCCTTGACCAGATTGGTGGTATAGACCGCGGCGGCGCTGGCGGGGACCTCGCTGTAGATCAGGGCCAGGTCCTTTTTCGAGTGGTTTTTGCGGATGCCGCAGTGTACGCCCGCGGCGGAAAAGCCCTGGGCGGCGCAGACGCCGCCGGGAATGATCTTCATTTTTATTCCTCCTGTAACGATTCAGTTTACCCCGCGTCAAGGGGAGTTCAGAGGGGCTTTCCCCTCTGATTATTCGCCTCGAGAGGCGAATAACAAGGTCAAAACCGTTTTTTGACGGGGCTTTGCCTCGCCAAAAACACCCTGAGCCGAACATAACGACGCGCGGGAAGCGTGCGACGATCAAAGCTTGCTGTGAGGCCTCGCGTCGTCGTCAAACGAAACTCACTCCATTCCGCTTCCGCTTAAAAGCGAAAGCTCCATATCCGTTCCTTCCGTTTTCCTCTCAAAATCAAAGCGCCTGCTTTGATTTTGGAAAGGAAGAAGGAGGGAATGGAGTGCAGTTTTCGTCACGCTTGACGAAAACGGAGCGAAATGAGCTTCTTCTGACGCATGCGTGAGTTTCTCATTACTGTTCAGGCTCCTTTGGGAGCCTGAACAGTTTATATAACAAGTCCCGCGGTCTCTTCAACGCCCAGCATCAGATTCAGGTTCTGGATGGCGGCGCCGGAGGCACCCTTGCCGAGATTGTCAAAGCGGGAGACGAGCAGAATGCGCTCGGCATTTCCCGCAACGGTGATCTCCATGTCGTCGCGCCCGGACAGGGCGTTGCCGGAGAGCATCCCCTCCGGGCAGGGCACGCAGCGGACCACCGGGCCTGCGTAGCAGCTCTGATAGAGCCGGACGATATCGTCCACCGTACCCCGCAGATCCTTTCGGAACAGGGGCACCGTCACGCACATGCCGCTGTAATAGTCGGCCACAATGGGGCAGAACACCGGGGCCACGGTGAGATTGCAGATCTTCACCATCTCCGTCAGGTGCTTATGGCTCTGACCCAGGGCGTACTGCCGGGGCGCCTTGAGATCCGGGCTTCTGCCCTCGGACTCATAGTCGGCGATCATGGCCTTGCCGCCGCCGGAGTAGCCGGTGACGGAGAAGCAGCTGAGGGCCGTGTCCGCGGCGATAAGCCCCTCTCTTACAAGAGGCTCCACCAGAGAGATAAAACCGCTGGCGTGGCAGCCGGGGTTTGCCACAAGCTGGGCGCTCTCGATCTGCTGCCGTCTGCCCTTCAGCTCCGCAAAGCCGTAGGCCCAGGCGGGGTTTGTCCGGTGGGCGGTGGAGGTGTCGATCACCCGGGTGTGCCCGTGGACGAGGGAGGCCGCCTCGACTGCCGCCGCGTCCGGCAGACAGAAGAAGGCCACATCGGCGGCGTTGATGGCCTCCTCCCGGGCTTTCGCGTCCTTGCGCAGCTCCGGGGGGATGCTGATCAGCTCCAGCTCCGTCCGGCCGCTGAGCCGCTCGTGAATCCGCAGGCCGGTGGTGCCGGCGCTGCCGTCAATGAATATTTTCGTCATGGCTTATCTGTTCCTTTATCCAGCAAAGCTGCGCCTCCACCGAGGCGAGAGAGGTGCCCCCCTCGGAGATGCGCTTTTCCATGCAGTTGTTCAGATCAATGGCCTCGTACAGGTCCTGCTCAAAGAGCGGACTGTATCGGCGGTATTCCTCCAGGGGCAGCTCCTCCAGCACCCGGCCGCTCTCCAGGCACAGCGCCACCAGCTGACCGGACAGCTTATAGGCGCTGCGGAAGGGGAGCCCCTTTTTGACCAGATAGTCCGCTAGGTCGGTGGCGTTGAGAAAGCCCTTCTGGGCGGCAAGGCGCATCTTGTCCGTGCGCACCGTCATGGTCTCCAGCATGGGGGCGAGCACGCCCAGGCAGAGCTTCACCGTGTCGCAGGCGTCGAAGACGCTCTCCTTGTCCTCCTGCATATCCTTGTTGTAGGCCAGAGGCAGGCCCTTGAGGGTGGTCAGCAGGGCCATCAGGTCCCCGTAGACCCGGCCGGTCTTGCCGCGGATCAGCTCCGCCATGTCGGGGTTGCGCTTCTGGGGCATGATGGAGGAGCCGGTGGTATAGGCGTCGGACAAGCGGACAAACTGGAACTCCCAGCTGCTCCAGAGGATCAGCTCCTCCGAGAGCCGGGACAGGTGCATCATCAGAATGGACAGCGTGCTCATCAGCTCCAGGCAGAAGTCCCGGTCGGATACGCCGTCCATGCTGTTGCGGCAGATGGCGTCAAAGCCCAGCAGCTCCGCCTCCAGGCGGCGGTCGGTGTCGTAGGTGGTGCCGGCCAGGGCGCAGCAGCCGATGGGGGAGACGTTCATGCGCTTTGCCGTGTCGTCCAGGCGGCCCAGATCCCGCAGCAGCATGTTGGCATAGGCCAGCAGATGCTGTCCGAAGCTGACCGGCTGGGCCCGCTGCAGATGGGTATAGCCCGGCATGAGGCTGGCCTTGTTATCCTCCGCCTGCCGGACAAGCACCTGCAGCAACGTGACGACGCCGGCGCGGATGGCCGCGCACTCTTCCCGGAGATACAGGCGCAGGTCCAGGGCCACCTGGTCGTTGCGGCTGCGGGCGGTGTGCAGCTTTTTGCCCACCTCGCCGATGCGCCCGGTCAGCTCCTGCTCCACAAACATGTGGATGTCCTCCGCCGCCGGGTCGATGGCCAGAGCGCCGCTGTCCAGATCCTCCAGGATTCCGGCCAGGCCCTCGGTGAGGGCGTCGGCCTCCGCCCGGGTCAGGATGCCTTTCGCCGCCAGCATGGCCGCGTGGGCCATGCTGCCCCGAATGTCCTGCCGGTACATGCGGCAGTCAAAGCGGATGGAGGAATTGAAGTCATCCGCCAGCGAATCCGTCTCGCCGGCGGTGACGCCGGCCCAAAGTTTAGCCATATCTGCTCTCCAAGCTGCCAGTCTGCTGACTGCTCTCTACTGATTATTTAGCAACTGTTATTTCCCGTCCACGATGGCCTGAACCTGGATGGGCAGGCCGTAGAGGTTGATGAAGCCGGCGGCGTCCGCCTGCTTGTAATCGCTCTCGCCGAAGGTGGCGATCTCCTCACTGTACAGGGAGAAGGGGCTCCAGACCCCGGCCTTGATGACG
>CAMVIC010000022.1 GCA_947167435.1 uncultured Clostridia bacterium
GCATCCCCAGAACATCCCCTTCCGCAGCTGCCTGTAAGGAGGCGCAGCTATGGCAAAATACGATTTCATGTCCTTTGGTGAACCCAATATCCGTCTCACCCCTCCAAATCACGACCGGCTGGGCCAGGCGGAGGAGCTGCAGCTGGGCATTGCCGCGGCGGAGCTCAACTGCTGCGTGAACATCTCAAACCTCTCCGTGGAGAAGCTGATCCCCACCATGAAGACCGCCTACGTCACAAAACTGGTGGACAACTGGACCGGCTCCTACATCGTCAAGCACGCCCAGATGCACGGCGTGGACATGTCAAACGTAGTGGTGGAGCCCTTCGACAAAATCGGCCGCGTCCGCAACGGTCTGGCCTTTGTGGAGGTGGGCATCGGCCCCCGCCCCAGCTATCAGATCTATGACCGGGGCCACAGCGCCCTGAGCTACATCAAGCCCGGCGACATTGACTGGGAGAAGGTACTGGACACCCGCTGGTTCCACACCACCGGCATTGTCACCGCCCTGGGTGAGCACACCGTGGGCGAGGTTCTGGCCGCGCTGAAGGCCGCCAAGAAAAACGGCGCCACCACCAGCTACGACCTGAACTACCGCGCCACCCTCTGGAGTAAGGAAGAGGCCCGGGCTGCCGCCGAGCAGCTGATGCCCTATATCGACGTGATCCTCGGCAACGAGGAGGACTTCGACACCATGCTCGGCATCAAGGCCGAGGGCACGGACGAGAACTTCTCCTCCATCGACCCCCAGAACTACCGGAAGGTGGCCGAGAAGGTCATGGAGAAATATCCCCATATCCAGGCCGTGGGCACTTCCCTGCGGGAGGTCAAGACGGCGCTGCTGAATAACTGGCAAGGCTGCATGATGACGAAAAACGGCTTTTTCGTCTCCCGCAAATACGAGAACATCGAGATCAACGACCGGGTCGGCGGCGGCGACAGCTTCGCCTCCGCGATGATCTGGGGCATGCTGGAGGGGCACGACGACCAGAGCGTGATTGATTTTGCCACCGCCTACTCCGCCCTCTGCCACACCATCCGCAACGACTGGAACCTGGTGACCCGCGCCGAGGCCGAGTCCCTGGCTGCCGGCGGCAGCGCCCGCGTCAAACGGTAAGGCGGCGCTCAGAAACTTTCGCAGAAATGGGGGACATGAATGGGTAAATACATAATCAAGCGTATCCTGATGATGATACCGGTCCTGTTCGGCGTTTCCGTCCTGGTCTTCCTCATCCAGGCCTTCACGCCCGGCGACCCCGCGGACCTGGTGCTGGGCGCCCAGCAGTCGGAGGAGACCAAGTACGAGTGGCGCGAGAAGTACGACCTGAACGACAACATCGTGGTTCAGTACGGCAAATACATGTACCGGCTGATCACCAAGGGCGATTTCGGCACCTCCTATATCTCCGGCACCTCCGTCAATTCCGACCTGGCCCGCCGTCTCCCCATCTCCCTGATGCTGGCGGCCCTTGCCACCGTGGTGGCGGCCCTGATCGGCGTCCCGCTGGGGATTCTGTCAGCCAAATACCGAGGGAAATGGATTGACGCCCTCTGCCGCGTAATCAGCATCGTCGGCATCTCCCTGCCGATCTTCTGGTTCGCGTTTCTGGCCATCATGCTCTTCGCGGTGAACCTGCGCTGGCTGCCGGTCTCTGGCCTGATGACGCCCAAGCACTGGATCATGCCCGTGCTGGTCACCGGCATCCTGAGCTCGGCCTCCATCATGCGCATCACCCGCTCCTCCGTGCTGGACAACATCTCTCAGGACTTTGTCCGCACCGCCCGCGCCAAGGGCCAGAAGGAGAGCAAGATCATGAGCCATCACATTCTCCGCAACTCCATGATCAACATTGCCAACATCATCGGCAACCAGTTCTCCAACAACCTGGGCGGCACCGCCGTCATCGAGACCTGCTTTGTCATCACCGGTCTCGGCACCATGATGGTCTCCGCCATCAACAACCGCGACTACACCACCCTGCGCGCCAGCGTCCTGGTGGTCGCCCTTGCGATTTCCATCGTCAACCTCCTGGTCGACCTGTCCTTCTGTCTGATCGACCCGCGCGTGAAGGCCCAGTATACCACAGGAAAGAAGAAGAAAAAGAAAACCGCCGAGAAGGCCGCCTGATTGGAAACAGGGTCAAATCGGAAAGGAGGATCTCATGGACACAAGCGTTGAAAAAAACGAAAAGTATCCCAAGCACAAAAGCTCTACCCAGGAGGCCCTGGGGAGACTGGTCAAAAACAAAACCGCCATGCTGGGCTTTTTTGTCCTGGTTGTCATGATCCTGGCATGTCTCTTCGCAAACCTGATCTGTCCGGAGGGCTATGACGCCCAGAACATCACTGCCCGCTTCACCGCCCCCTGCCGGCAGTACCTCTTCGGCACCGACAGCCTGGGCCGCTCCATGCTGGCCCGCGTGCTCTACGGCGGCCGCTACTCCATCCTGATCGGCATCGGCGCCGCCACCGTCAGCATGATCGGCGGCGTGCTGCTGGGCCTGATCGCCGCCTATTACGGCGGCCGGGTGGACAACATCGTCATGCGTATTCTGGACGTGTTCAACGCCATCCCCAGCCTGCTGCTGGCCATCGTGGTTGCCTCCCTCTTCGGCGGCACCGTGTTCAACTGCATCATGGCGGTGGGCATAGCGGGCATCCCGTCCATTGCGCGAACCGCCCGCGGCCCGGCCCTGGCCATCATGAATCAGGACTATATCGAGGCCGCCAAGAGCATCGACGCCAGCAACTTCCGCATCATGCTCCGGCACGTGCTGCCCAACATCAGCAGCGTCCTCATCGTGCGCTACGCCATGAACATCGGCTTCGCCATTCTGACCACCTCGGGCCTGAGCTTCCTGGGTCTGGGCGTCAAGCCGCCCACACCCGAGTGGGGCGCGATGCTCTCCGGCGCGCGCCAGTACATGGCCACGGCACCCTATCTGATCATCATCCCGGGCCTGGCCATCGCGCTGATCGTGCTGGCCACCAACCTCTTCGGCGACGGTCTGCGCGACGCGCTTGACCCGAAGCTCAAGTACTGACGGGCAGAAACGGGGGAAATTCTATGGAAGAAAAGAACAGCATTCTGTCGGTCAAGGACCTGACCGTTCATTACTTCACGGTGGACATGGGCGAATGCCACGCCGTCAACCACGTCTCCTTTGATCTGGGCGAGGGCGAGACCCTGGGCCTGGTGGGAGAGACCGGCGCCGGCAAGACCACCATCGCGCTGAGCATCCTGGGTCTGCTGCAGTCGCCTCCGGGCCGCGTGCTCAGCGGCGAGATCCTCTACAAGGGTGAGGACCTGCTGACCAAGGGCGAGGCCAAAATGCGCAAGATCCGCGGCGAGGAGATCGCCATGGTGTTCCAGGACCCCATGACCGCCCTGAACCCGGTGGACCGGGTAGGCGATCAGATCGCCGAGATGATCTATCTGCACCAGAACGTCAGCCGGGCGGAGGCCGTGGAAAAGGCCGCCCAGATGCTGGAGCTGGTGGGCATCTCCAGAGACCGCTACCGGGAGTTTCCGCACCAGTTCTCCGGCGGCATGAAGCAGCGCGTCATCATCGCCATGGCCCTGTCCTGCTCGCCCAAAATCCTGCTGGCGGACGAGCCCACCACCGCCCTGGACGTGACCATCCAGGCCCAGGTGCTGGACATGATGAACCAGCTGAAAAAGGACCTGGGCACCTCAGTCATCCTCATCACCCACGACCTGGGCGTGGTAGCCCAGATGTGCAACCGGGTGGCCATCGTCTATGCCGGGGAAATCGTGGAGATCGGCACCGTGGAGGACATTTTTGACCGCACGGGACACCCCTACACCAAGGGCCTCTTCACCTCCCTGCCCGGCTTCGATGAAAACAGCACGCGGCTCAAGCCGATCCCCGGCCTGATGCCCGACCCCTCCAATCTGCCCGAGCACTGCAAGTTCGCGCCCCGCTGCGAGCACTGCTGCGAGGAATGTGAAAAGCGCACGCCGGAATTTACCGAGGTCAGCCCCGGGCATTTCGTGCGCTGCCACCTGGCCAAGGCCTGAGGGAGGTTCGTATGGCGGAAATATTAGAAGTCAAGCACCTGAAAAAATACTTTGACGTGAGCGCCGGCACCCTGCACGCGGTGGACGACCTGAACTTCAAGATCGAGGAAGGCACCACCCTGGGCGTCGTGGGCGAGAGCGGCTGCGGAAAGTCCACTCTGGGCCGCGTGCTGATCCACCTGCTGGAATCCACCGACGGCCAGATCCTCTACAAGGGCGAGGACATCACCCATGTCAGCTCCAAGCGGCTGACCCAGCTGCGGCACGACATGCAGATCATTTTCCAGGACCCCTTTGCCTCGCTGAACCCCAGAATGACCATCTATCAGACCATTGCCGAGCCCATGCAGATTGCAGGCGGTTACAGCAAGGCCCGGATCAACGAGAATGTGTACAAGATGATGGATACCGTGGGCCTGGCCCGGCGCCTTGCCAACGCCTATCCCCACGAGCTGGACGGCGGCCGCCGGCAGCGCATCGGCATTGCCCGCGCCCTGGTCATGAACCCCAAGTTCGTGGTCTGCGACGAGCCGGTCTCCGCGCTGGACGTGTCCATTCAGGCACAGATCATCAATCTTCTGCTGGACATTCAGGAAGAGCGGAAGATCACCTACGTTTTCATTACCCACGACCTGATGGTGGTCAAGTACATCTCCGACCAGATCATGGTCATGTACCTGGGCCAGATGGTGGAGTTTGCGGACAACGAGGAACTCTTTGCCCATCCCACTCACCCCTACACCCAGGCCCTGCTCTCCGCGGTGCCCCAGCCGGATATCCACAAGAAGACGGAACGGATCATCATGAAGGGCGAGATCAAGTCCCCCATCGATCCGGGCCCCGGCTGCCGCTTCGCCGCCCGCTGCCCCTTCGCCAGGGACATCTGCCGCCAGGAATCCCCCGCCCTGCGGGAGACCAAGCCCGGCCACGTGGTCGCCTGCCACTTCGCAGGCGAGCTGGAAACTCTGTAATCCCAGACGGGAACGTCTGAAAATAAAACAGGAGGATAACGCAATGTCTAAGAAAACCCTGAAAACCGTTCTCAGCATGTGCCTGATCCTTGCGATCATGGCGTCTCTCAGCGTCTGTGCCTTTGCCGAAGGCACCACCACCAAGGATACCCTGTATTTGATCACCACCAACGACCACGGCAACGTCAACCCCGCCGAGTCCATCGGCGACAACGCCGCCATGCTGATGAGCATGTGCACCAACTACCTCTTCGACTACTATCGCAACGGCGACGGTGTCGAGTACGGCATCTGCGACAAGGGCCTCGCCACCGAGTACACCCTCGATGACGACAACATGGGCATCACCATCAAGCTGCGCGAGGGCGTGAAGTTCCAGAACGGCAACGACTTCACCGCCAAGGACGTTCCCTTCTCCTTCGGTTTCTTCAAGGACTCCTCCGACATGTCCTTCATCGACTTTGCCAACATCCAAGTCGTCGATGACTACACCGTGTACGTTCCCTTCACCCGTCTGTACAGCGGCGCTCTGAGCAAGCTGGGCGTCATCCCCATGTGGAGCAGCGAGTACTTTGACGAAATCGGCGGCGACACCGCGATCTTCTTCCACGACGCCCCCATCGGCACCGGCGCTTACCAGATCGTGGAGTACATCCGCGACGACCACGTGAACCTGGTTGCCAACCCCAACTACTATGAAGGCGCTCCCATCATCTCCAACATCAACGTCCGCTTCATCACCGAGTCCTCCGTTGCCTTCTCCGAGCTGGAGACCGGCGGCGCCGACTACCTGTACAAGATGTCCGGCACCGACATCACCGCCCTGCAGAGCGGCCTGTACGACGGCCAGCTGGAGCTCTACAGCCAGATGCAGTCCGACGCTTTCAACCTGGGCTTCAACGGCTACTCCCCCCTGTGGAAGGACGTCCGCGTCCGTCAGGCTTTCTGCTATGCGGTTGACCGCTCCAGCTGCGTGATGGTATTCGACGGTCTGGCCGTCGACATGTGGTGGGTCCTGGCCGACGACTCCGGCCGCATGAACAAGTACGAGGGCGATGACTGGTTCTATCCGTACAACCCCGACATGGCAAAGCAGCTGCTGGCTGAGGCCGGCTACGTCGACAACGACGGCGACGGCATCGTCGAGTCCCCCGAGGGTCAGCCTCTGGTCGTCCGCTGGCTGTACCTGGGCACCAACCAGACCTACGCCACCATCGGCGAGGTTCTGAAGAACAACCTCCAGCAGGTCGGCATCGGCATGGAGCTCAAGCCCTATGACCGCGCCAGCTACGACAGCGCCATGCGCAACGACGTCAACGACTGGGATATGATGGCCATGAACATGGAAGGCCCCACCACCGCCAAGGGCTGGGACATCACCCCCAACATCTACCTGCAGACCTACATCCACGCCGACCAGTTCGACACCTGGGCCGATTACCAGGAGAAGTGGATTGAGCCGCTGAACGGCGAGCTCGACACCACCAAGTTCTGGGAGATGTTCAGCGATTACCAGGATGTGGTTCTCACCAGCGATTACCTCTACTACTATCCTCTGCTCAACCGCATCGACGCCTCCGCTTACGTCACCAATCTGCACGGTCTGGACCGCATCAGCGCCCACACCTGGTACGTTTCCGAAGCCTACTTTGATTGATTCCCCGACCTCTGAGCAGAAAAACCAATTCACCTAAAAAACAGGGCTGCACACGTCAAAGCGGGTGCAGCCCTGCTTTCAGAAGGAAAGGAAGCCCATGAAAGCGACAAAACACGTTATCGGCTCTCTGGAAAAATGCTATGCACTCGGCACCTTCCGCTATGACGGGACTGAGCATCTCGTGGCAGCCGCGGAAAAACACAATCCCTGCTTCAGCTTCACCCTGGCGGGTGAGTTCTGCGACACTCTTTGGGAGGGCCCCGGCGGTGTGATGACGGTGTGTCAGGTGCCCGGCCAGCCCATCCTTATGGCGACCCAGAAGTTCTATTCGCCCAACGATTCTGCCGAAGCGAAGATCGTATACTACCGCAGGATCGACGGCGTGTGGACCTGCGAGCTGCTCTGCGAGCTGCCTTTTGTGCATCGCTTCGGTGTGCTGGAGCGCGGCGGGCGCCGCTACCTCATCGCCTGCACGCTGAAATCCGCTCACGCCTTCAAGAACGACTGGACCTGCCCAGGCCGGATCTGGACAGCTCCGTTCCCCGAAGACATCACGCAGTATAACGCCGGAAATCCCCTCAGCCTGACTCCGCTGCTGAGCGGTCTCTATAAGAATCACGGCTTTGAGATCTGCCGCGACGAGGCGGGAACCTTTGCCATGGTCGCCTGCGAGAACGGCGTATACAAGGTCGTACCGCCGGCCGAACCCGACGGCGCGTGGAGCACGGAGCTGCTGCTGGACATGCCGTCCAGCGATATCCTCTACCTTGACTTCGACGGCGACGGCGAACGCGAACTGCTGGTGCTCTCTCCCTTCCACGGTGACACGCTCACCGTCCACAAGAAGATCGACGGCACTTTCAGGGAAGTTTATCGTCACCCGAAACAGCTGCCCTTCCTGCACGCCATCTGGGGTGCGGAGATCGGCGGACGCGTCTGCGGCTTCATCGGCAACCGGGAGGGAGACCGGGACCTTCTTGCCATCTACTGGAACGGCAGTCAGTATGTATACGACATCCTCGATCAGGGTGCGGGCGCGGCCAACGTGATGCACTTTTGCCTCAACGGCGAGGATTGTCTGCTGGCGGCCAACCGGGAGACCGATGAGATTGCCATCTATACCCTGGATATGGAGGGCTGATTATGGAACGCAAATATCCCAATCTCTGCAAACCCATCCGGATCGGCAACGTGTGGTATCGCAACCGCATGTTCTCCACCCCCATGGGCGGCACCGACATTGAAAACGACGGCTGCATCGGCCCCAAGTCCAAGGCCTTTTACGAATACCGGGCCAAGGGCGGCGCGGCGGCGGTCACCGTCAGCGAGCTGATGGTCCACCCGGCCACCGACGGCAGCCACGCCTATCACCTGGACGAGAGCATCCTGAACTCCCTGGCCAAGGCTACCTATACCGCCGACGCCATCCGCCGCCACGGCGCCGTGCCCAGCATCGAGCTGAGCCACTCCGGCATGTTCGCCGGCACCTACATGACCGACAAGACCAAGCAGCATGGCCTGGCCCAGTGGTCGGCAGACGACGGCGTGAGAGCTGACGGCGTGCCTTACAAGGCCCTGACGAAAGAGATGATCGACGAGATCGTGGCGGCCTACGGCCACGTGGCCGGCCTGTGCAAGCGGGCGGGCTTTGAGATGATCATGGTCCACGCGGGCCACGGCTGGCTCCTGAACCAGTTTCTCTCCCCCATGTTCAACCACCGCACCGACGAATACGGCGGCTCCACCGAGAACCGCTGCCGCCTTGCCATCCGGGTGTTGCAGGCCATCCGGGCCGCGGTGGGACCGGGCTTCCCCATCGAGCTGCGCCTGAGCGGCGCGGAGTTTGTCCCCGAGGGCTATGACCTGGACGAGGGCGTACGTATCGCCAAAACCCTTGAACCCTATATCGACCTGCTGCACGTGACCGCGGGCACCTATCAGCGCACCTTCGGCATCACCCACCCCAGCATGTTCGAGGCCCACGGCCGGAACGTGTATCTCGCGGCGGAGATCAAAAAGCACGTCTCCGTCCCCGTGGCCACCATCGGCGGCCTGTCCGACCCGGAGCAGATGGAAGAGATCATCGCCTCGGGCAAGGCGGACGTCGTCTATATGGGCCGCCAGCTGCTGGCCGACCCCTTCCTGCCCCAGAAGGTTATGGAAAACCGGGACGAGGAGATCGTCCACTGCATGCGCTGCTTTGTCTGTATGTCCGAGCGGGCGGCAACCGGTACCCGGCGCTGCGCCATCAACCCCGTCATCGGCCGGGAGGACGAGGGCATGGAGATTGCACCCGCTCCCGTCAGAAAACGGGTGCTGATTGCGGGCGGCGGCCCCGGCGGCCTTTGGGCCGCCTATACGGCTGCGCGCCGCGGCCACGACGTGCTCCTGTGCGAGAAGGAGGACGAGGTGGGCGGCATTCTCAAGAGCGAGCAGGTGCTGCCCTTCAAGCAGGAGATGTACCGTCTCGGCGCCACCTATCGTCTGCTGGCTGAGCGGGCCGGGGCCAAGATTGTCACCGGACAGGAGGTCACCAAGGCCTTTGCGGAAAGCTACCGGCCCGACGCGCTGATCATCGCCGTGGGCTCCTCTCCCCTGCGCCCGCCGATTCCCGGCCTGGACGGGGAAAACGTGATTCTGGTCAACGACCAGTACAAGCACGAAAAGCCCATCACCGACAGCGTGGTGGTCTTCGGCGGCGGCATCTCCGGCGTGGAATGCGCCATCCACATGGGCATGGAAGGCCGGCAGGTGCACCTGGTGGAGATGCGCGACGACGTGGCTCTGGACTCCGTCATCCGCCAGCGGCCGCTGCTGCTGGAAAAGCTCAATAAGCTCTGCACCGTGCACACCGGCTATAAGGGCCTGGAGGTAACCAAAGAGGGCATCTGGTGCGAGACGAAGGAAGGCGAAAAGGTGCTGGTCCCCGGCACCACGGTTATCTGCGCGCTGGGGCAGAGGCCCAACTGGAACACCGTGGAAGAGCTGCGCGACTGCGCGCCCTGGGTGCGCGTGATCGGCGACGCCAACACCGTGGGCACCATCACCAAAGCCACCTACCAGGGCCACCACGCGGCGCTGGATATCTAAGTCATCCGGAAGGAGGCGCTTCACAGGAACGCGCCTCCTTTTGCTTCAAAAGCAGGATAGGGGACTGTGCCGGTCTGTATGGGCCGTATTCTTTCCCGAGTCAGGTTTTAAAGGATCTTTCAGTTCAGTAATCTCAGCGGCGGGCACCCCGGGCGCGGCCTGTATTTTTCCCGGGCGTATTGACGCGTTTGGCCCGTACTGGTATAATTTTTTTGTTTGTTTTTCCCGGAACAGGGCTTTAGAGAGAGTATACAGAAAGAGGTAAGCATATGGACGTTAACGTCTCCCAGATGATGACCAAGCCGGATTTCCAGGCGGAGTTCCTGGCCGGCATTCTCACCGCCAACGCCGACCCCAACATCGTCACCTTCGCCGGCGGCAACCCCAACGCGGAGTCCTTCCCCGTCAAGGCCATGGACGCGGCGGCTGACAAGGTTTTGAAGGAAAACGGCGTGATGGCGCTGCAGTACAGCGGCACCCAGGGCTATCTGCCCCTGCGCAGGTACATCGCGGAGCGCTACCGGAAGATGAACCTGGACATCGACCCCTCCGAGATCATCATCACCAACGGCTCCCAGCAGGCCCTGGACCTGTTCTCCGCCGTGATGATCGACCCGGGCGACGGCGTCCTGGTGGAAAACCCCACCTATCTTGCCGCCCTGCAGACCTTCCACCTGTATGACCCGGAGATTATCCCCGTGGAGCTGCGCGACGACGGCGTGGACGTGGAGCAGCTGGAGCAGGCCATCCGGGAGAAGAAGCCCCAGTTCATGTATCTGATCCCCAATTTCCAGAATCCCACCGGCCTGACCTATTCCGACGAGGTGCGGGAAAAGGCCGCGGCGGTGTTCCGCAACAGCAACGTAATCGTACTGGAGGACAACCCCTACGGCGAGCTGCGCTTTTCCGGCAAGGCCGGCCCCAGCCTCGCTGCCTACCTTGGCGAGCAGTGCGTGCTGCTGGGCACCTTCTCCAAGATCGTCTCCCCGGGCATGCGCATCGGCTGGATCGCCTGCAAGCAGAAGAAGATCATGGAGAAAATGCTTGTCTACAAGGCCACCATGGACCTGCACACCAACATGTTCTGCCAGATGGTCCTCTTCCAGTTCCTCCAGGACAACGACCTGGACGAGCACATCGAGAAAACCCGCCTGCTCTACAAGCACAAGGCCGAGCATATGATCTCCTGCATCGAGAAGTACTTCCCCGCCGGCTGCAGCTGCACCCGGCCCGAGGGCGGCATGTTCCTCTGGGTCACCCTGCCCGATGGGCTCAAGGGTGTGGACGTGCAGCGCGCCGCCGTCAAGAAGGGCATCGCCGTCTGCGCGGGCGACCCCTTCTATGAAAACGAGCGGGAGGTGCCCCACATCCGCCTGAACTTCTCCAACGGCACCGACGAGGTCATCGACCGGGGCATGCACATCGTGGGCGATGTGATCCGCGAGCTGCTGGAAAACAGGTAAGCTCTTTTCTCCCATATAACCAAGCGCCCTGCCGAAACGGCAGGGCGCTTGGTTATATGAAATGGCTCGGCTCAATGGTGGTGATGTTCATGGCTGTGGTCGGTGGAGCCGTCGGCGCAGAGCATTTCCATTCCGTGCTTCAGCGCTTCCAGCACCGCGGCCAGGTTTTCCCGGGCGGCCTTCTCGCTGCCCGGCAGGTTCACAATCAGGGTTTTCCCCCGGATGCCCGCCGCGCTGCGGCTGAGGCAGCCCCGGGGCGTGATCTGCAGGCTGGCCCAGCGCATGGCCTCGGGGATGCCCCGGGTCTCCCGCTCGACGACGGCCAGGGTCGCCTCCGGCGTAATGTCCCGCTGAGAAAAGCCCGTGCCGCCGGTGGTCAGCACCAGGTTGATTTTCCTCTCGTCGGCGCAGGCGATCAGCTCGCCCTCGATCTGCGTCCGCTCATCCGGCAGGATACTGGTATAAACCACGTCAAAGCCCGCTTCCTCCAGCATGCCGCGGACCGCCGGGCCGCTGGTGTCCACCCGCTCGCCCCGGGCGCCCTTGTCGCTGACGGTGATAACCGCCGCTGTATATTTCATGTTTCGTCCTCCTCCGTGCGGTATTGATTGTGCTCTCATTATACCGGTTTTTTCCATGCCGCACAAGTCTTCCCGCGAAATCTGCCGGCATTTGGCGCGGGATTGCCCTTTGGCGGAATCTGTGTTATAGTACCCGCAGTCTGTCTGAACTTGCGAGGAACCATGAAACGAGAAGAGAAAACCGATCTGCTGGACCAGCAGCAGATTCTGCGGGAATACGGCCTGACCAAGGCCCTGATCCGCAAATATTTCCCCAAGCCCCGGGTAAAAACCGTCCGCAGCCGCCACGGGGCCCACTGGACCATCGGCGTCTGGCCCCGGGAGCAGGTAGAGCAGATGCTCAGCCACCCGGAGGTGGCAAAGCTCCGGGCGGAGCGGCAGCAGCAGGAACAGCTGCAGCGGCAGATCCGGGAGATTGCCGCCATTTTCCGGGATTTCTCTCCGGAGTCCTACGTCCGCCAGGCAAGGACCCTCAAGCGCAGCTTCGTGCTGCACGTGGGGCCCACCAACAGCGGCAAGACCTACGACGCCATCGAGGACCTGAAAACCCACACCCCCGGAACCTATCTGAGCCCGCTGCGCCTGCTGGCCCTGGAGATGTTCGACAAAATCAACGCCGCCGGCATCCCCTGCAGCATGCTGACCGGGGAGGAGTCC
>CAMVIC010000023.1 GCA_947167435.1 uncultured Clostridia bacterium
GTCAGGTCATGCTGTCCCTGGCAGCCGAGGCGGGAATACGCGCAGGCAGTCCAGACCTTGTGCAGCAGGTGGCAGATTATGTGCAGGCCGCCGGCGAATACGACCTCTATACTGCAGCTTATCCCAGCGACGACTATGCCGTCTACTTCCTGACCCAGGCGCATCGCGGCTATTGCGTACACTTTGCCACCGCCGCCGCCGCCATGTATCGGGCGCTCGGCGTTCCTGCACGCGTAACAGACGGATATCTGCTTCTGGCAAAAGCCGGGGAGTTTATTCCGGTAACCGGCGCCAATGCCCATGCGTGGGTGGAGGTTTACCGGGACGGCTTCGGCTGGCTGCCGATTGAGGTCACCGGGCAGAACAGTGCCGACGCCTTTGCCGAATTGGATCCGGAGAGTCTTAACGAGGATGGCTCCGGTGATGAGGCTGCAGATACAGGCACAACAGGCAGCGAAACGGAAGCGCCGTCTTCCCCGGATATGCCGGTCGGTATTCTGCAGGGGCCGGACGAAAGCTCTGATTCTTCCGCGTTTTCCCGGGCAGCCGTGCTCCTCTGGGCTGTTCCCATTTCAATTCCTTTGCTTCTGCTTTTGTGGTTTTATGCGAAAAAGCGGCATGTTCAACGCCGCATTTCACAGCCGGACCTGCAAAAAGCCGCCGTCTCTCTCTGGCGTTGCGCAAATCGCGTGGCAAAGTACGGGCCTTTGCTTCCCGACGCGGTAAATCGGTGCGCCGAAAAGGCGGTTTTCAGCCGCCACCCGGTGACAGAAGCAGAGTATGCCGAGGCGCGCGCTGCCTATGAGGCCATGCTTCAGGAGGCCTGGGAAACCTGCTCGCTGCCCGCACGGCTTTATCTGAAATACTTCTGCGGTCTTCGATAAACCATGGGCGATCAGACGGTAAATACTGCCGTTTGCAGGAGACTGTCCCAATCCGCACCCATTATTTGTTATGGACTTCTCTCCCCCGTCTGTGGTAGAATATGAAAAAACAAAGGAGGCTGAATCTATGCAGCTGACTGCCGCTGCGCTGTGGCTTAACAGTGCATTTGCAGGCTTTGACAAGAGCATAACCCTCGCCGTACACAAGCTGTATGAGGCGACCAACGGCGCCATTTCTCCGGTTATGGAGTTCATTTCCCTTCTCGGCAAAGGCGGTATCTTTCTGATTCTTCTTTCGCTTTGCCTTATGATTATCAAGAGAACCAGGCGTTTCGGCACTGCGATGATCCTCGGGCTTGCCATAGGCGCCATTTTTGTGAACCTGTTTTTGAAGATTGTGATCGCGCGTCCCCGCCCCTATGCCGACGAAAGCAGTATTTACTATTCTCTCTGGATGCTCATGGGGCAGCATATAGAGAGCGACATGAGCTTCCCCTCCGGCCATACCAACGCCGCTTTTGCGGCCATGGTGCCGCTGTTTATTCTGGGCGATAAAAGAGTGAGCTGGCTGGCCCTGGTTTTCGGGCTCCTGATGGGGCTTTCCCGCGTTTATCTGGTCGTACACTTCCCAAGTGATGTTCTGGGTGGGCTCATCACAGGCACCATCGCCGGCATGCTGGGCACGCTGATTGCCATCAACCTCCCTCAGAAATGGTACAGATGGCCCGTTGAAAAGAGAGGAATTCACGAGAAATGTTCGGATTCGGAAAGCTGAGATTCAAGGGCGTCGATAAAAAGTATATCGACGACCAGGCGCATGTTGACGACTACAACAGCGCTGAAAACATCGGCCGGGTGAGGCTTGGCCAGCTCTGTCTCTACTATCGGGATCTTGGGAAAAAGTACTATGTCCCCTATGAGTATATTGATCGGCGCTTTACCCGCGTCAGCGTTGTAGAACCGGACGACAGCCCCGCCTATTTCTACTATCGTCTGATTCTGGTCCATGGGGAGAAGGAATTTGCAAACCTGATCTTCGAAAAAGAAGAGGACGTGGATAAAATCCACGCCCGCCTTGCGGAGATCCGCCCGGAGATTCAGTTCGGCTATATTCCGCCTGCTGACGGAAAACGCCGCTATTTTGCCTGAACAGGATAAGAACACACCCACCGCGCACAGCGGTGGGTGTACCTTTTTTATTTCAGGATCACCTTGTTGAAGTTCTTTTTGCCGCGCCGGAGAATCACGCCGCCTTTCAGCTCATCTGCGCTGAAGGTCTTTGCGATATCAGTGATCTTCTCGTCGTTTGCCGTTACACCGCCCTGCTGTACGTTGCGCCGTGCCTCAGACTTGGAGGCGCAGAGGCCGGACTTCACCAGAAGGCTCAGGATATCGGCTGTACCGTCCGCCAGCTCTTCCCCGCTCAGTTCCGTACAGGGCATGTTCTCGTTGGCGCCGCTGCCGGCAAAGAGGGCTTTGGCAGAGGTCTCCGCTTTTTTGGCCTCCTCTTCCCCGTGGACCATGGCTGTCAGCTCATAGGCCAGGATCTCCTTCGCTCTGTTAAGCTGGCTGCCTTCCCATGTGGCCATCTCGTCGATCTGCTCCAGCGGCAGGAAGGTCAGCATACGGATACACTTGAGTACGTCGGCGTCATCCACATTGCGCCAGTACTGATAGAAGTCATAGGGACTTGTTTTGTTGGGGTCAAGCCACACGGCGTTGCCGGCGGTCTTGCCCATCTTCCGCCCCTGGGAGTCTGTCAGCAGGGTTATGGTCATGGCGTGGGCATCCTTGCCCAGCTTTTTGCGGATCAGCTCCGTGCCGCCCAGCATATTGCTCCACTGGTCGTCCCCGCCGAACTGCATATTGCAGTCGTAGTGCTGGAACAGATAGTAGAAATCGTAGCTCTGCATGATCATGTAGTTGAATTCAAAAAAGCTGAGGCCCTTTTCCATGCGCTGCTTATAGCATTCGGCGCGCAGCATGTTGTTGACCGAGAAGCAGGCGCCCACTTCCCGCAGGAGATCCACATAGTTCAGATCCAGCAACCAATCGGCGTTGTTCACCATCTGGGCTTTGCCCTCGCCAAACTCAATGAAGCGCTCCATCTGACGCTTGAAGCATTCCGCGTTGTGGTCGATGTCAGCGCGGGTCAGCATTTTGCGCATGTCGGTACGTCCGGAAGGATCGCCGATCATGGTGGTACCGCCGCCGATCAGGGCAATCGGCTTGTTGCCCGCCATCTGCAGACGCTTCATCAGCGTCAGCGCCATAAAGTGACCTGCGGTCAGGCTGTCTGCAGTGCAGTCAAAGCCGATGTAAAACTTGGCCTTCCCGGCGTTTACCATCTCCCGGATTTCTTCTTCGTTCGTCACCTGGGCAATCAGGCCTCTGGCGACCAGTTCTTCGTAAATACCCATTCTTTTCTTCCTTTTGTTGTTATTTTATTCGGCTTCCCGGTTTTTTTGAATATAGCTCTCCGCAAGCTCCGCCGCGTATTCGATCAGCTCCGCGCAGGGAATCCGGTTTTTCTTCAGATCCAGGCAGCGGATACAGCCGTATTTCTGCTGAAACTCCGCAGTATAGCTTCGCGCCAGGGCAGAAATCCTGTTTCCGTTCTTCTCCGGCGGAAACGCCAGCCCCAGGGCCATCACACCGCCGGAGACAGCGCCGCAGATTTCTCCGCAGCGGACACCGCCGCCGAAACCGCCGGAGAGCGCCATTGCGGTTTTTTCGTCCAGACCGGTATATTCGCCGAGAGCCCCCAGAACGCTCTGGGCACAGTTGAAGCCGCGCTCATGCAGCGCAGTTGCCTTCTCCTTTGCTCCCATCTCTTCACCTCCCAAAACAAAAACCCTCTGTCCGGACGGACAGAGGGCAAATTTGCGGTACCACCTCTGGTTCGCTCCCGCCTCACGACGAGAACCTCAGCGAGTGCAGTGCACTCCCGCGCGATATCGGGCGCTCCCGTCATAGCCTACTTGAAACGTTCTTTCGGTATGCCGCTCCGAACGGTACTTCACGCTGCTTCTCTCTCCTCCTCGCAGCAAACCGGAGGCTCTCTGTGCAGAAAAGGCAGGCTACTTCTGTTCTTCTCAGCGTTTTCGCGTGCATTATACTTGATAAAATGTCCCCTGTCAAGAGAAACGCACGCACTGTTATGATTTCCGTCCTTCCTTGAACACTTCGGCGGAGTCCAGCTGCTCTTCCGCGCTGGCAAGGGTTGTGGCCGTCACGTGATCCCCGCCGTGAAGACGCGCAAGCTCCCGCTTTCTCCCCTCCCTGTCAAGGGCTTTCACTTCTGTAAAGGTCCTGCCGTCCCGTTCCTGTTTTGAAATAACAAAATGCGCATCTGCCATAGCGGCAATCTGCGGCAGATGGGTTACGCACATGACCTGCTTCCCCAGGGAGACGGTATAGAGCTTTTCCCCCACGCGCTGGGCGGCAATCCCTGACACGCCGGTGTCGATCTCATCAAAGATCATGGTACCCACCGGATCGTTTTCCGCAAATACGTTTTTCATTGCCAGCATAATCCGGCTCAGCTCACCGCCGGAGGCGATCCGGCTGATGCGCCCCAGCTCTTCGCCGGCATTGGCAGACATCAGAAAGCGAATGGAATCCGCACCGTTTGCGTCAAACCCCTGTTCGTTTTCCAGCGGCGCGAAATCAACCGAAAAGCGAACAGAGGGCATATTCAGTTCCCGCAGTTCGTTTACAATTCGCTTTTCCAGCCGCTCCGCAGCAGCCCTGCGTGCTCCGCTCAGCTTCTCTGCCGCTGCCGCGCAGCTTTTTTTCTGGGCATCCAGGTCCCGTTCCAGTCTGGCAAGCCGCTCATCCGCATATTGGATGTTGTCCAGCTTTTCCCGGCATTCCTCAAGAAACGGAACCAGCTCTTCCACCGTGCGGTTATACTTTCTCTCCAGCTTGTTCAGCAGGGATATCCGATCCTCCAGGCTGTCATACTCCTCCGGAGAGAAGTCCAGACTGCTCTGGAAATCCCGCAGCGTCTCAGCAGCGTCTGACAGCGCAAAAGCGGCGTCGTTGACCGCGCTTGCCGCGGATTCCAGCTCCGGTGCAACCGCCGCAGCCCTCCCGATATAATACCCGGCATTCTGAGCGAATGAGACTGCGTTGTCATCCCCGCCGTACAGCGCTTCCAGCGCTGCATCCAGCGCTTCGGTCAGCTTCTCGGAATTTCTGAGCAGGTCTCTGCGTGCGGTAAGGCTGTCTTTTTCTCCGGCCTTCAATTCGGCCCGTTCCAGCTCTGCTATCTGGTATTGTAGGCTTTCACTCAGCCGCTCCTTCTCCACTTCATCCATGGAGAGTTTGCTCATCTCTTTGCGGATCTCCTGAAAGCGCCGGAACTGGGACGTAAATGCCTCTTTTTCCGATTCCAGATGGCCGAAGCGATCCAGATACTCCCGGTGAAGACGTTCATCCATAAGCTGGCGGCCGTCGTTCTGGCCGTGAATGTCTACCAGAAGCGATGCCAGCGCCTTCATCTGCGCGGCAGAAACCGGGCAGCCGCATACGCGGCAGCTGCTCTTTCCGTCCGCATTGATGCGCCGCTGCAAAATCAGCTCATCGTCTACTTCGATATCGTTCTCCGCAAGCCACTCTTCCGCGCCTTTTCTGTCGAAAACTGCCGTCACCAGGCCCTTTTCCGCCCCGTGCCGCACCAGTTCGCGATTGACTCTCTCTCCGAGCACGGCGCCGATGGAGTCAATCACAATGGATTTGCCCGCGCCGGTCTCGCCGGTCAGCACGTTCAGCCCCGGCTGGAACTGGATGTCCGCCCGTTCGATTACCGCAATATTCTCAATATGCAGCTCATTCAGCATGCCAATGCTCCCAGCTCTGCTGCCTGTTAAAACAGCATTTCAATTTCGTGATACAGCTCCCGTGCAGCCTCGTCGTCCCGCATGGCCAAAAAAGCCGTATCGTCCCCCGCAAGGCTGCCGACAAGCCCGTGAATTTCCATGGCGTCAATGGCGGAGCAGGCGGCAGACGCAAGTCCTGGCAGCGTTTTGATAATAAAAAGATTCTGCGCCACGTCGTAAGAAATCACACTTTCCCGAAAGATCTTTTTCAAGCGCTGCTCAAAATCATCGGATTCATTCTTTCCGGCCGGAACATAGCGATAATTCCCGTTCGGCCCCAGTTCTTTAACCAGCCGCATATCCCGGATATCTCTGGAAAGCGTCGCCTGCGTGCTTTTAATCCCCCGTTCCGCCAGAGCCGCCAGCAGTTGGTGCTGTGTTTCGATATCTTGCTGGGAGATGATCTCAAGGATGATATTCTGTCTTCCAGATTTCATCATTGTTCCTCCATTGGGATAATCATTGTCAGGTCAGTTTTTCGTATGCGATTTCATAAAAGCTCTTCAGGCCGAGATCCGCCATCAGCGTACAGTGGGACGAACGCCTTACCCGGATCTGATCACCGTTTTCCAGATCGGCCACGGAATTGCCGTCCACGGACATATAGGCGCGGCGGCCATGAAGCTTTTGGGTACGGACCAGGATCGTCCGATCCGGTCCCAGGACGAAGGTCTTTGCGCTCATCATATGGGCGCATATGGGGCTGAGTATGATGGCTGCCGCATCCGGCTCCACAATCGGACCGCCTGCGGACATGGAATAGCCGGTTGAGCCTGTGGGCGTCGAGAGGATGATTCCGTCGCCGGAGAAGGAGGTAATGGCATCTCCGTCGCACCAGGCGGTCAGCTGAATGCATTCCCCATAGCCATGCAGCACCACATCGTTCAGGGCGTGATCGGTATAGATTACCTTGCCCTCCCGTTCCAGCTCCACGTCAATCATCATGCGCCTGCTGATGCTCATATCCCCTTTGGCTGCCCGAACAATCAGCGGTACATTTTCCGGCTCCAGGGCTGCCATAAAGCCCTTGGTGCCCAGGTTTACGCCCAGCAAAGGAATGGCGCGATCGTGTAGGGTGCGCACCACGGACAATATGGTGCCGTCGCCGCCGATTACCACGGCCAGCGTGCAGCGCTCCGTGTACTCCTGCAGGGAAGCCGTCTCGATATCCGGCGGAATCGCCTCCGGCTCATCCTCCGCGAAAACTGGACAGACCAGCGTCTCAAAGCCCTCAGCCTCCAGCAGGCTTTTTACTTCCCGGGTGATGTTCAGGCCGATATCCCGAAACGGATTGGGACAGATTGCAATCATGGGTCATCCACCTCACAAATGCTCATGGGAAGCGGCGACAATCGCCGCAACGTCGAATGTTGGTCCTTCAAAGCTGCCGTTTTTCAGATGGCAGATATACTCAATGTTTCCTTCCGGTCCTTTGATGGGAGAATAATCCAGCCCCATCGCAGTCATTCCGATCGTCGGAACAAAGTCCAGGATTCCCCGGACGACCTCCTCGTGCACTTTTGCATCGCGGACGACGCCCTTTTTCCCGACCTCTTCCCTGCCCGCTTCAAACTGAGGCTTGATAAGGCAGATATAATCGGCGCCAGGCTTCAGAAGTCTCTTTACCGCAGGGATTACCAGGCGAATGGATATAAACGAGACGTCCATGACCGCAAGGTCCAGCGCTTCCGGAATCTGTTCCTCACTGATATATCGCAGATTGGTGCGCTCCAGGTTTACCACCCGTGCATCGGTCCGCAGCTTCCAGGCCAACTGACCGTAGCCCACGTCTACCGCATAGACCTTTCTGGCCCCGTGCTGCAGCAGCACATCGGTAAAACCGCCTGTGGAGGCGCCGCAGTCAATACAGACTTTTTCAGCCGGATCCACGGGAAATACCTTCAGTGCCTTGTCCAGCTTGAAGCCGCCGCGGCTGACAAAGGGAAGCGCGTCTCCATGGACTTCAATATCTGCTTCCGGATCTATTGCCGTTCCGGGCTTATCTACCCGCTGCCCGTTCACGAAAACAAGGCCGCTCATAATGGTGGTCTTGGCTCTTTCCCGGCTTTCGGTAAAGCCCCGATCATAAACCAGCTGGTCCAGCCTGACCTTCTTCATAAAAGCTCCTTCGCAGCCAGGCAAACGCTTTCCGTGTCCAGGCCGTGGTCCCGAAGCAGATGTTCCCGGTCGCCATGGGCAACGATGCCGTCGCCCAGGTTCAAAAGCCGTACCCCCCGCAGCGTAAGGCCTGCCCCGACAAGTCGGGAGAGCAGCAGTTCCCCAACACAGCCGGCGGCGCAGACCTCTTCCATGCAGAGCATGGCGCCGGTCTTTTTCAGGGAGGCGAGCAGTGCCGGATAGTCATCTGTTCCAATCCTGTTGATTTTCACAAGTGCAGTGGAAATACCCTGTCCGCATAGGGCATCCGTCACCTTAAGTGCATCGTTGATCATGGTGCCATAGGCGACAATCGTAAGTGCGGTGCCGTCGCGCACAAGCGCATCACTGCCGTTTGAGCAAGCGCGGTATTCTCCCTCTCCGCCTCTCGGATAGCGAATTGCAGCGGGGCCGCTTGTTTTTGACAATGCTTCCGCCATCATGTCGTGCAGCTCCGCAAAACTCGCCGGACAGTATATGGTCATGCCGGGGACGGTACGCAGATAACTGATGTCAAAAATGCCATGATGCGTCTCTCCGTCGCTGCCCACAAGTCCCGCCCGATCCACGCCGAACAGAACCGGCAGCTGCAGCAGTGACACATCGTGAATCATCATGTCAAACCCGCGCTGAAGGAAACTGGAATACACGGCAAATACCGGGCGAACGCCCTGCTTTGCCATGCCGCTGACCATGGAAGTTGCATGTCCCTCCGCGATTCCCACGTCAAAAAAGCGGTTTGGATATCGCTGCGCAAACTGGTCAAGGCCGGTGCCTCCGGCCATGGCCGCAGTTACTGCCGCAATGCGCGGGTCCTGCCCGGCAAATTCACATAGGTATTTTCCGAACATCTCGGAAAAACTGGGCCCAGGCTCCGGCAGCTTCCCCGTCAGCTCATCAAAGGCGGAAACACCGTGGTACCGTTCCGGATGTTCCTCTGCATATCGGCAGCCCATCCCCTTTTTGGTTACCACATGGACGATCACCGGTTTGCCCATTTCTTTCGCCCAGCGGATAACGGTTTCCAGCAGTGCCGGATCATGTCCGTCCACCGGCCCGATATACTCAAGCCCCATGGCGCTGAACATGTTTCCGGGCAGCAATTTCTCCTTGGCCCATTCCTTGACCTGGTGGTTGAAATCATAAAGAGCGGGGAGTTTGGAAAAGTTGCTCCGGTACCACCGCTTAAAGCTGATATAGCTGGGCCGTACCCGCATACCCTGCAGAATACTTGCGGTGCCGCCTACATTGGGATCGATGGACATGTGATTGTCGTTCAGCAGGATCACCATCGGTTCCCCGCTGGCAGCGGCGTTGGCAAGTCCTTCATAGGCAAGTCCGCCGGTCAGGGCTCCGTCCCCGATCACGGCGACCACGTCATAGTTTTCTTTTTGCAGAGTACGTGCCCGCGCCATGCCAAGCGCTACGGACACGGAGTTTGAGGCATGCCCCGCGATAAAGGCGTCGTCCTCTGCCTCCCAGGGCTTGGGAAAGCCGGACAATCCCCCGTATTGCCGCAGTGTTGAGAAGCGCTCGCGGCGTCCGGTAAGGATTTTGTGGGCATAACTCTGATGTCCCACGTCAAAAACAACCCGATCTCTCGAGCTGTCATATACACGATGCAGCGCAACCGTCAGCTCTACTGCTCCCAGATTGGAAGCCAGATGTCCGCCGGTGCGGGAAACGGTCTCGACAATCAGGTCCCGAATCTCCCGACACAGAGGCGGTATTTCCTCGCTCTGCAGTTTTTTTATATCATTGGAGGAATTGATTCTCTCTAAAATACTCAAATTTTACCCCGTTCCGGCCTTACGCTCAGTACTTTCGCTGAGCCAGGGAATCTGCCAGAGAACAGAGAAACCCGGTATCCGAAAAGCGTCCCTCAAGAGCACTCTTAGCCTGAGTCGTCAGCGTTTCGATCATCTCTCTGCATTTTTGTTCCCCATACAGAGCCATCATTGTGTTTTTCTTTTCCTGCGCATCGGAGCCGATCGGCTTTCCAAGCTCCTGCTCTGTGCTGAGCACATCCAGCATGTCATCCCGGATCTGAAAAGCCACTCCCAGGCAGGACCCGTAACGCAGGGCGGCTTCCATTTGCTCATCGGTTCCGCCGGCTGCGGCAACGCCCATGGTGCAGGCCGCATTCAAGAGGGCCCCGGTTTTCCGGCTGTTGATCTCCGTGAGCTCTGCTTCCGTCAGGTTTTTTCCTTCCCCGATCATATCCAGATACTGCCCTCCGCAGATTCCGTCCAATCCGGCGGCACCGGCGAGAATCTCCGCGCATTTTGCCCTGCGCGAGGCCGGAAGAGCGGATCGCAGAATTGTTCCGAACGCTTCGGCCTGCAGGCAGTCTCCGGCGAGCGTAGCGGTGCATTCTCCATATACCACGTGGTTTGTGGGTTTGCCCCGACGCAGGCTGTCATTGTCCATACAGGGCAGATCGTCGTGAATCAGGCTGTAGGTATGCAGCATCTCAATGCCGCAGGCCACCGGCAGGGCAGCTTCCACATCTCCGCCGCAAACACGACAAAACTCCAGCACCAGCATAGGGCGGATCCGCTTCCCGCCGGCCAGCAGACTGTATCGCATGGAATCTCCAAGGCCGGAGAACGGAAGATCCTCTATGTGAAAATACCGCTCCAGCGCCTGATCGATTCTCTCTCTGTACTGCTTTTCTCTCATATCATTCTCCCTCAAAGGGGAGCTCTTCCGGGCTGCGATCCGCTCCCTTACGCAGCATCACAACCTTCTGCTCTGCCTCATCCAGCAGCTTGCTGCAGGAGGCAAGCAGCCCCGTCCCCTCTTCAAAGAGCGTCAGGGATTCATTCAGCGGAAGGTCACCCTTCTCCAGATGCCGAACGATCTCATCCAGCCTGGTCAGGGACTGTTCAAAGCTTTTGTTTTCCGCCATCTTCCTCTTATGCTCCTTCCTTAGTCTCTTCCACGCGGCAGGAAGCCTGCCCATCTGTCAGAAGCAGGGTAATTGCATCGCCTGCCCGCAGATTTCTTACGGAGCGTATCGGCTTCCCATCCTCGCCGCTTGCAATCGCATATCCGCGGCTCAGAACACGCAGCGGACTCATGGCGTCAAGTGCGGCTCCCAATCTTACAAATTCACGTTTTTTTTCTGCAATTTTCCGTTCCTGTGCCGCGCAGAGCCGATCGCGCATGTGGTCCAGTTCCATCCGTCGGTTGTCGATATAGACTGACGGGTCAATCAGAACCCGCTTTCCGCGAAATCCTTCCAGCCGTTCGGAAAGCTGCGTGAGTTTTTTCTGAATTCCCTGCCCGGCACGGATGCCGTAAGCGGACAACGTGTCCCGAATCTCATGCCAGTCGGGCACTGCCAGCTCCGCCGCGTTGGAGGGCGTAGAGGCTCGCACGTCCGCGACGTAATCGGATATGGTTACATCCGGTTCATGACCTACAGCGGAAATCACGGGTATGCGAGAGGCGTAAATGGCTCTTGCCACACGCTCGTCGTTAAAGGCCCACAGGTCTTCTATGGAACCACCGCCGCGCCCGGTAATGATTACATCCGCAATGTCAAACTCATTTGCATAGCGCAGCGCCCCGGCAATCTCCGGCGGCGCTTCAACTCCCTGCACCCGAACAGGCAGCAGGATTACCTTGCTCATGGGCCAACGCTGCCCAAGAATGCGGATCATATCATGAACTGCCGCCCCGGCGGAAGAGGTAATGACGGCGATTCTGCCCGGAAACTGGGGCAGCGGCTTTTTGTGGCTTTGATCGAACAGACCTTCCTCTGCGAGTTTTGCCTTCAACTGTTCAAATGCCACCTGCAGGTCTCCGGCGCCCTCCGGCATCAGTGCCTCGCAGTAAAGCTGATAGGCGCCGTCTCTCGGGTATACGCTCACTCGCCCGAAAGCGGTTACGCTCATGCCGCTCTCCGGCCGAAAGCGCAGCTTCGAGGCGCTGCCCCGAAACATGACGCAGCGCAGGCTGCTCTCGCTGTCCTTCAGCGTGAAGTAGTGGTGCCCGGAGGGATAGATCTTATAATTGGAAAGCTCACCACGCACACATACGTCTGAGAGCCACGGCTCGGCTTCCATCAGGCTTTTGATGCGCTGATTGAGCTCCGTGACGGAAAGTGTCTGCCGTTCCATCCCTTACTCCGCTTCCGTCTCGGAATCCTTTTCAAATTCCCCGCGCATGAAACCGCCGAGGACGCCGTTTACGAAAGCCACCGTGTCCGGCTCATCGTAGCCCTTGTCCAGTTCTACCGCTTCGTTGATGGCGGCGGCGTTGGGCACTTCCTCCATGTAGAGAATCTCGCACATGGCGCAGCGCAGGATGGCAAGAGCGGTTCTGGAAATCCGCTCCGGTTTCCAGCCGCGGGCATAGCGCTGAATATAGCGATCCAGCTCAATCCGGTGGTCCATCGTGAGGGTAACAAGCTCTCGGATGTATTCCATCTGCTTTTCATCCGGCA
>CAMVIC010000024.1 GCA_947167435.1 uncultured Clostridia bacterium
AGCCCCTCGTTTTGCGTCTTGCAGGGATAGGAGAGATTAAAGCGCGGCGACGATCTGGCCGGCGCACCAGCCATGGGTGGTGGCCATGCCGATGGAGTTGCCGGCAGAGGGGCAGCTGTAGCCCAGACCGTAACGGCCGCCCAGGCTGTTGCCCACGGCGTACAGACCCTTGATGACGCTGTTGTCATTGCGCATAACGTTCAGGTTCTCATCGGTCATGAGACCGGTCATGGTGACCATCATCGGGGTGGGAGCCCGTTGGCCCAGGGTGGTGACGGAGGCGAAGAAGGGCGCGGTTTCAATGGGCTGCAGCGCGCAGGCACCCTTGCCGTAATCGGAATCGTAACCCTTGTGGCACATCTCGTTGTAGCGCTCGATGCTCTTGAGGGCCTGGGCCTTCACGTCGGCGTCGTAGCCGCAGAGGTCCAGCAGCTCGTCCAGAGAGTCGGCCTTATACATGGTGGCGTAGCCGCGCTCCATGATGGTGCCGGTGAGAATGGAAATCTGGCCGTTCTCGTCGGGCTCGCTGTTCATGCCCTCGATCACGTCCGCCAGGAACTGGGGACGGCCGAAGTCCGGGCCGCCGTGCTCCATGCCAGAGCCGGCCACGCTCTTGAGCCAGTTGCCGTCCACCAGCATGACGGCGGTGCCGTTCTGCTGCAGGAAGGTGGCGCGGTTGGCCGCGGTGATGTTGCCCTCGTTTGCGAAGCGCTTGCCCTTGGCGTTGAGCCACAGGCAGGAGTTGGCGCCCCAGGGGGAGGAGGGGCCGCCGCCCAGGATCATGGTGCCGCGGGGCGCGGGGTCGATGAAACCGCCGGCCCAGCAGCCAAGCTTGACGGAGGAGCCGTCCCGGCCGCCCATGAAGGAGAAGAAGCTCTCCTTGTCACCGGCCAGACGCTCGTTCTCTTCCATGTACTCGGTCAGCAGGGCCCAGCACATGTCCTTGTTGCCCGCATAGTCGCCGCCGGCCAGGATGACGCCCTTGGAGGCGTTGTACTGCACGTACTTGCCGTTCTGCCTGGCGATGACGCCAGTGACGTCGCCGTTCTCGTTCTGCACCAGCACCTGGGCGGGGGAGTCAAAGCAGATGGTGGCGCCCAGCTCCACCGCCTTGGCAAGGCAGGCGCTCTGCACGTTGCGGATGGTGGAGTTGGCGGCGACGCCCTGGATGGGCTCGTGATTGTAGGGACCGGCGAAGGTGACCGTGGAGGCCCAGGTCTTGGTGCCCGGGGTCAGGGGGTAGTTGGTCAGATTCTCGCAGTCGTACACGTCCGCGCCGGACATGACCTTCTCCGCGTCAATATTGGTCTGGATGAAGAGCTGGCCCTCGGGGGTGTTGTCATACTCCAGCATGACGGGCTCCAGATTGAGAATGTTATTCTCCAGCACGGTGCCCGCGATGCCCTCCAGAGCGGCGTAGCGCTCCTTGTCAGCGCAGACTTCCCGGGCGACGGACAGCAGATTGTTCATCATGGGGCCGGAGTTTTGCACGAACATACGGATCACGTCCTGATTGCAGCGGCCGCCGGAACGCATGGTATACTCGCTGACGATCTCGCCCAGGTCGTATTCCTTGATGCCGTGCTCCAGGGCCAGGTCGCAGTTGTAGGCGGCGATGTCTTCGCCGTACCAGTCGAAGATGTTGGCGTTCTGCGCCTCAAGGACCACCACCTTGGCGCCTGCCTGGGAGGCGGACAGAGCGGCCTGAGTGCCGGAGTGGCCGGCACCGACCACGACGATTTCCGTGTCAATGATCTCGTCGGGCAGAATGGTGGGGGCGACGCCCAACCAGTCACCGGGACCGGCATAGCCCTTCACGCGGCCGTCTTCCGTTACGGAAGAGACAAAGGGTTCCACGGGAGCGGAAGCGCCGGGACCTCCAGGACCGCCGGGACCTCCAGGACCGCCGGGACCTCCAGGACCGCCGGGTCCGGCTGCCGCCGCGGGAGCGGCCTCAGCCGTGCCCTTGGCCTGGGCAATCACGTCGTTCAGGGCGCTGCGCACGGCGGTAGAGGTCATCGTAGCGCCGGCCACGCCGTCGATCTCTGCGCTTTGGGCGGTGAGGACCTGCTGAATCAGCACGTCGGCGGCCTGCTGACCGATCCCGTCAGTTTCGCCGCTCACGTCCAGCACGATTTTGGTAATGCTCTTCTCGCTGAAGGTGGCCTCGAGAACCACGTTGCCCATGCCCGCAGCGGATGCGGTGTAGGTTCCCGGGGTGTAGAGCACGTCGCCGATGGCTTCATTGATGGCCACGATCTGCTCGGAGCTCAGCTCACCCTCCTTGAGTACAGCGCCGGCAGCGAAGGCCGTGGCGTCACGCCCTGCCATACCGAAAAGACCGGCGCTGACCGCGGTTGCAGCGGCACCTTTCAGAAACTGGCGGCGGGAGATTACCTGCTTTTTCATTATTCACATTCCTTTCCTGTATTTTATCATCCCGGGCGTGGCCCGGAAAACGATAGACAAAAGTTTTTCTGACAAAACATGGAGATTATGGTATAATAATACTTCAAACAAGGGAGGGGGGGACGCTATGCTCACGGTCGCCATTTGCGATGACGAAGCGGTTTTTTGTGAGCAGATTCGCGGCTATGTGGAGCGCCTGGCGGGAGAACTGCAGATTCCGGTGCAAATCAGCTGCTATGGAGATGCGGACATGCTGCTAAAGCAGGAGCAGGAGCCGGACATCCTGTTCCTGGATATTCAGATCGGGAAGGACAACGGCATCGCCGTCGCCCGGGAGATCCGGGAACGGAATCGAAACCTGGTGTTGATTTTTATGACCAATTTCATCCAGTACGCGGTGGAAGGATATACGGTTCAGGCTTTTCGATACCTGCTCAAGCCCATTGACTATACCCAGTTTTGCGACGAGGTGCGGGTGGTGTTTCAGGAACTGCACAAGTCCGCGGTGCTTGCGGTCCACACAGCGCAGGGGGAGCATTATGTGCGGCCCAATGAAATCCGCTACATCGAGACGGAATACGGAAAACGGCTGAAAATTCATACCGATGTGGCAGTACTGGAAACCAGCGGGACCCTGTCGCCCTGGGAAAAACAGCTGGGCACCGATTTCTTCCGGGTTCACAGCTCCTTTCTGCTGAACATGATGGACGTTCGCCGCCTGGGGCGGGACACCGTCCTGCTCTCCGGCGGGGAGGAGATTCCCATCAGCAAGCACCGACGCAAGAACTTTCAGGACGCGCTGACCGCCTTTGTGAAAGGGGAGAAGTTCCGGTGACGAACCAGATCGTAGGTACGCTGATCCTGCTGAGTGAGCTGGGCCTGTTCGCCTGGTATCTGTGGGATGTGCCCCGACGGAAGCCCTTTGCCGCCCATCCGGTCTATTGCCTGCTGCTGTTTATGCTGTTCGGCTGCCTGTTTGTGCTTCGAAACCTGCTGTTGGACAACAGTTTTATCTCAGCCTTTTTTCTGTTCCTGGCGGGGATCGTTGTCCTCCACGCGGTATCGCTTTCCCACGCCATTTTTCTGGCCAGCATGTTCACCGCCTTCATGTACGCCAGCGGCATGGTGCTTCTTTATCCGGCCATGCTGCTGCAGGGAATCGTTCCGCCCCGGGCGATGGAGTACGGGCAGCCGATCCTGCTTTTGGTGGAGTTGGTGAGTCTGCTGCTCAAGTGCGTCAGCGTGGGGCTGTTCCGCCGGCTGATCCCAAGCCTCCTCCGGGTACAGTTGAACCGGATTCAGCTGATGAACGCTTTCCTGCCTGTGATTTTCGCCATGGTGGTGAACACGGTGTCCACCAGAATCAGCGCCGGGGAAAGCCAGGAAGTGCAGCGAGGGATCGACAGCCTGACCTTTATGCTGGGCGTGTACATCTATCTGTCCGGCGCGGGCACTGCCCTGGCTGTCTGGTATCAGTACCGGGACGGGGAGAACCGGCGCATCCGCCAAAGCCTGCAGCGGCAGTACGCAAGATATGAACGCAGCCGGGAGCAGGAGGAGATGCTCCGGGAGATGAACCACGATTTGAAGAATCATCTTCTGGTGATCGACCGCATGGAGAAACCGGAGCAGGTCCACTCCTATGTGAGCAGCATCCTGGGGAAGCTGTCCTCAGTGGAACAGATTCACTACACCAACAATTTGATCGTGGACAGCCTCATCAACACCAAGATGGATCTGATGCGCAGTCGGGGAATTACGCTGAAGGTGGTGGCGGATTTCAGTACCCTGCAGGGAATCGAGGACCCGGACCTGTGCGCGATCGTGGGCAACGCCCTGGATAACGCCGTGGAGGCGGTCAGCCAGGTGGAAGACAGCAGCAAGCGCATGATCACAATGAAAGGCTATCTCCAGAGCGGCATGTGGGTGCTGCAGCTGTCCAATTATTTTTCCGGCACGCTGCGGCAGGAAAACGGAAGCCTCCAGAGCAGCCACGGAAGCGGCCGGGGGCTGGGAATGAAGAGCATCCGCTACGCCTTGCAGAAATACGGCGGCAGCCTCAGCTATGAGGTGCGTGACGACTACTTTACCCTGAAGATGATCTGGCCGGAACAGACGCGGAAGATTGAATCCTAAAGAAAAGCGGCCCAGGGCGCTATGACGGGCCCTGTGCCGCTTTTTTGGAATCAGCCTTCGTTGTGCAGATTCTCGGCGCTGGGTGCCTGGTCCTGTTCGGTCTCCAGCAGCTCGCCGTACCAGTCCTCGGCGACGGTTACGCCACAGAGGGTTTCCAGAGCGTGCCGGGCAGCCTTTGAGCCGGCCCACATGCCAACAGTCTGGCAGGATCCGCCGCCATAGAGCTCGCCGTCCCAACCGGAGGTGCAGACGCCGGCGGCGTACAGGCCGATCACGGGCTTAAAGCGGGCGTCCACCACCTGGGCGTTGCGGTTGATGCGGATGCCGCCGTTGGTGTTCAGCATACCGGAGGATACGCGCATGGCGTAGAAGGGAGCGGTATCGCAGGGCCACAGATTCTCTGCGGACTTGCCCCATTCCTCGTCAACACCGGAGGCGGCGTAGCGGTTGTAATTGGCAACGGTATCCGCCAGTGCCGCGGGATCAACGCCGATCTTCTCGGCAAGCTCCTCCACGGTATCTGCGGAGAAGACCACCTGACTCAGCTTTTCGTCGGCCAGGGCCGCTTCGATCTCGCTCTGCAGATCCAGTTCCGCACCGACACAGGCATCAGCAAAGCCGGAGTAATGACGGGTGCAGCCGCCGGCCTCGTATTTGGCGACCATGGAGGCGTCCAGAATGGACCACACGTAGCCTTCGCCCTCAATCAGCTTGCCGGATTCGGAGGTGCCCAGCATGCCGCCCTGACTTTCGTCAGCAAAACGGATGCCGTCCTCGTTGACGAACAGATCGCTGTACTGCATGGTGGCCGCCACGCCAAGCGGCGAATCATAGGCAAAGCCTTCCACATTGTTGAACAGGGAAGAAACGGTCAAATGGTTGGCCCGGCCGTGTGCGGTCTGCTCTGCCATCAGATGACCGTCGCCGTCCTGACCGGCGCCCCAGCCGATAATCTTCTCCATATCCTGGGAGGAGTAGTAGGACAGCAGCGCCTTGTTGGTGGACATGCCGCCGGTGCAGAGAATAACAGCCTTGGCGTTGACGGCAACAATCTTTCCGTCGGCGTCGATGTACTGAACGCCGGTGCAGGTATATTCATCGGCCATGATCAGAGCCTTGGCACGGGCGTTGCGGCGCATGTCCACACCCAGCGCTTCCGCGTCGGGAGCCAGGTATTTGTTGATGGCGCTGCTGCCGTTGCCGCCCTCATAGAAGGCAGGGCCCATGCCCTTGTACCAGCCCACCTTGTGCTTGCCGAAAAGCCAGGCGGAATTGTAGCCAGCATCAATGGCCTGCTCATACCAGAGCATGGGATTGGCAATATAGTTGGTGCTCTTCAGATGAGAGGCAGCAGTCTGACGGGCCTCCTCAGGCGTTTTCATGGTGGCGGGGCCGTTGCATTCGGCAAACAGGGTCGAGCCGCCCCAGAAACCGTTCTTCTCCAGCAGGACGATCTTCAGGTCGGGGGCCTGTTCCTTGGCAATCATGGACGCCATAAAGCCCGCAATGCCGGAGCCGACCACAACGATGTCAGCGTCCTCGGTTATGTCGGGCTCGGAGACGATGCCAATTCCGGCGGCATTGTCATAGCCCTTGCAGTAGACGGTTTCCAGCGCTTCGTCCTTGGCATCCTCCGCAAAGGCGGCAGTGGAGCCCAGACCGCCCAGCGCGGTAACAGCCGCAAGCGCGGCGGCGCCGGCAGCGGAACCCTTCAGGAACTCACGGCGGGAAATGTTCTTTTTCATTGCGTATACCTCCTCACAGCTTTTCGGTTTTGTATAGACTTTGGCTGATACTATTATTAACAAAAGGAAAAGCGTCGGACAAGATGCTTTCCAAAACTGGCCGCTTTCGTCCCAAAACTGGTCAAGCTTGCCGCAACTTTTTTTCTTCGGTAATTGAGGCTTTCTCAAAGACCATGTCCGTCAGGGCGGAGGACAGCAGCATATGCGGGTTCATCTGCGGATCGATCCATTTGGCCACGTCCTTTTCCGGCAGGATGACAGGCATGCGGTTATGGATAAAAGAGATGGCTTCGCCCGGCTCCCGCGTGAGAATGACGAAATGCGGAAACGCATCCTCCATTCGGTATACGCCGCAGAGCCAGGTCACGTCGCTTCCACGGGGAAGAATGGCATATTTCTCGCCCGCCCGCGTCCGGCCACCGGGCCCGGCGATATGCTGCCACTCATAATACCAGGAGGCCGGAATGATGCAGCGGTGGGCTGCCCAGCCCTCCTTGAAGCCGGGCTTTTCGGGCGCGGTTTCTGAGCGGGCGTTGACGACCGGATGCGTGAGCCCGTCAAAGTGATAGCCCCAGATCATCGGGAACACGGAAGGGCGGCCTGCCCGGTCGGAGGCCAGCACCGGCACCAGCATCTCCGGATAGACATCGCCTTCGGCAGCAAGTGGCTTTGCGATGCGGGAAACGTTGTTTTGATAGAGCCGGGATTGCTGCGCCGCCTCGACAATGGGGCGCAGCTTCGGGGACATCTCCATATAAAAACGGCAGCACATGCTTACGTATCCTCCTCTTCGGTATTCAGAATCTCAATGCGGGCAATGTCGGAAAAAGCGATCCGCAGCTCGCCGATCTGCAGCGTCCGGGTCAGAACAGGGTCAAGCCGCACGACGCGGCCGGTCACGCGCTCATAGGAACCGAGCCGGCCGTAGGCCTCGTGCTGCTCGTCCTGACAGGGCAGGTAATAGGTTACCGCGGCGATTACGGGCGTTTCCCGCGCCTGGCGGCTCCGGGTTTTGTCATACAGCGCTGAAAGCGCACGGTCAAGCGCGGCCTGTTCTGCCTCGTTCAGTTCGCGCTTTTCCACATAGCGCTCCAGCTTGGCCTCGATCTGCTCTCCAAAGCCGGCCAGCGCGTCGAAGGGCGCAAAGATCTTGGCCCGCTGCGCCAGCGGCATCCTCGGGTGGCGGAGGGAGAAGCTGTCGTCCGAACCGTGCTTCGGGCGGCCCCGGGCAAGGGCGTCGCGGTATTTTTCTTCGAATGCGTCTTTCATGCCGTCAACCCGCCCGGTGTCCGCCAATCTGCGCGTTTCGCTCGATGGCGGTTGCGCCGTCCCGAAAGTTCAGCCCTGTGAGCAGCGCGTTGGCCCCATATTTCCGGCGTACCTCCAGCATGGCGGCCTTGCGCCTGCGCTCCCGGTCCAGAGCCGCATCGTCGGTGAAAAGGCTGAGCTGGAAGGTGCTGCCGTCGGGCTTTACATCGCAGGCACAGATTCCCAGCTTGCGAAAGAGCAGCCTGTCGTCGGTTTTCCGGTCAAAGGAGGCGAGCACGGCCGGGGCAATGACGCTCAGGGCGTTTGTCCGGCCGTGGAGCCGGACGGTGCCGTTGTGATGGACAGGGTGCAGCCGCCCGTAAAAATCCAGTGTGACGGGGCCGCTGTAGCCCGGATTGACTTCCAGGCTTTTATAGTCATAGGAGGCCCACCAGGTCAGCGCGGGGGTGGTCAGGTTTTTGGTGAAGAGCTCGGCACAGAGCATGTCGAGCATCTCCTGAAATACCACGCGTGCCTCCGGATATTGATAGGGACGGGGGAGCACCTGCCCGGTGGAGAGGCTGTTGGCCTCGGTTCTGTAGGATTTGATGTCTTCCATTCGCACCGGCTCGATGCCCCAGGCGTGATCGATCAGAATCTCTCCGTCGATGCCGAAGGTACGGTAGAAAAGCTCCTCGTCGTCCAGCGAACGGACGGCGATCTGACCCATGGTACAGAGATATGCGTCTGTCAGGCGGCGGGCTTTTCCGGGGCCGATCTGCCAGAAGTCGGTCAGCGGCTTATGGTCCCAGAGCAGGCGCCGATAGGACAGCTCGTCCAGCTCTGCAATGCGCACGCCGTCCCGGTCGGCAGGGGCTTTTTTGGCAACAATGTCCATTGCCACCTTTGCCAGGTACAGGTTTGTGCCGATGCCCACAGTCGCGGTGATGCCGGTGGTGTTCAGTACGTCCCGGATCATTGTGCGCGCCATGAGGTGCGCCGGACTTACGCCCTGCATCCGCGCCTGTTCCTCATAGCGGAACAGATAGCGGGTACAGTCGATAAAAGCCTCGTCCACACTGTAGACGTGGATATCCTCCGGCGCCGCGTAGCGGAGATAGATCGAAAAGATCAGCGCGGAAACCCGCTCGTACTCGGCCATGCGGGGCGGCGCAATATAGAACTGCGTTTTTGTGTGGTGAACGGCATCGTAGAAATCGATGGCCTGTTTTGCCTCGAAAAGCCGCGGCCGGGAGGGGACGCCGATGGCTTTGAGCGCCGGTGAGACGGCGAGGCAGATTGTCTGATCCGAGCGCGTCTCGTCCGCCACCAGGAGCCGCGCCTGGAGCGGGTCAAGTCCGCGCGCGACACATTCCACGGAGGCGTAGTAGCTTTTCAAATCGATGCAGACATAGATTCGCTGACCGTCCATCGTCCTCTGCCTTTCTCTGAATTGGATATCTACGTGTATTATACTGTCTGAATGAGAGAAAATCAAGATGTATTATCTCCATACGAGAGAACGCAGAACGATGCGCCCGGGAAAGCGCGGAATGAGATTCGGCATCGGGGCAAAATGCCGGCGCAGGAGCGGTGAGATGAAATGAATTCTGCCTCAGATTCGGCCAATTCCGTTTTCCGGGATGACGACGAAAAAGGAAAGCGCCTGATCAGAATCAGACGCTTTCCCGAAAGAATGATGTGCGTTTCGGTTATCTGAACGATACGTTTTCAGCTACTCCGCGGCCTTGAAGTTGTAAACCGGGCGGATGTGCTCGATAATTTCAGCCGTGGGGCCGATCTCGGAAACAATCTCATCCATGGGCTTGTAGGCCATGGGAGATTCGTCCAGGGTATCCTTCACAACGCAGGAGGACCAGATACCCTCCATCTCGGCGGCATATTCGTCCATGGAGAGCTGGGCAAAGGCCTGCTTGCGGCTCATGATGCGGCCGGCGCCGTGGGGAGCGGAGCAGTTCCATTCCTCGTTGCCGCGGCCAAGGCAGATCAGGCTGCCGTCGCGCATATTGATGGGAATCAGCAGCTTCTCTCCGGCCTCGGCGGAGACGGAGCCCTTGCGGAGCATCATCTTTTCCGTGTCGATATAGTTGTGGATGGTCGTGAATTCCTCGACCCTGGTCAGACCCATGCCGCGCAGAATCACGTCGGTCATGGCCTTGCGGTTGAGCAGGGCGAAATGCTGGGTGATGCGCATGTCGTGGATGTAATCCTCGAAGAGTCTGCCCTCCACATAGGCGAGATCCTTGGGAATGCTGATAGGATGCTCTCTGCGCAGTTCATTGACGGCGCTCTGGATTTCCTGCCAGCGGCCGGCGGCGCGGTACTCGGCAATCAGCTCGTCAATCTGGTGCCGGGCGCCGCCCCACATGGCGAAACGCCCCTGATCCTGGTAGTACTTGCAGACCTGGGTGCCCAGATGGCGGCTGCCGGAGTGGACGACGAGATACAGGTCTCCGTTCTCTCCGCGGTCGACCTCAATGAAGTGGTTGCCGCCGCCAAGGGTGCCGATGCTGCGCTTTGCCCGCTCGATAGAGACGTAGGGCGCGCAGCGGAGCTGGTAAAGGTTGATCTCCGAATTGAGGGGATGCTCCTCCCGGCGGATGTTCTGGCCGCAGGGGATTTCCTTCCGGATGAGCGCGTCGAGGGCGGCAAAGTCGATCTCCTTTTCGGCAAGGCGTACGGTCTCCATGCCGCAGCCGATATCCACGCCCACCATACCGGGGACGATCTTGTCCCGGATGGTCATGGTGGTGCCGATGGTACAGCCCTTCCCGGCGTGGACGTCCGGCATGATGCGGATCCGGCAGCCGGCAAAGGCCTCCTGGTCGCAGACGGCGCGGATCTGCTCCGCGGCGACGTCCTCCAGAGCGGGCGTATAACAGAGGGCGGTATTGTATCGTCCCTGTATTTCTATCATGTTTTATCACTCCTTTCAAAAAACAGGCGCACGGTGGTTCCGCTTTCCAATCGGAGACCGTGCGCCTGCCCGCTGTGTACAGAGGAAGCATGCTCTGCAAAACAGCTTCAAACCGCAGTGACTCTGCAGCCGGGTCCGGGATGCTTCGCCTTGCAGCTGCTCAAAAGCGGAATGCCGATATTACGCGGCGATGGGGGCGTAGCGCTCCGTGTCGATCACGCTCAGCATGAAAGCATACGGATTCACTTCGCCGTCCATGGCCATGGAGAAAATGCGGGGGCTGCAGCCGGAGACCAGCGCAACGCCGCGATCATTGACCGTGACAGGTTGCTGCTCATTGCGGCTGTCAACGTTCCAGAACACGAGGTCCGGGAGCCTGTAGCCGGCCGCCGCATAGCTGGCTCTTGCGTTTTCAAAGTTCGTCATGGACGAGTTCCTGACGCAAAAATCGAACTCCATGTCGGAGATGATATACAGCTTTGCGGGCATCTCAGCCTGCGGAACGTGGTTCTCTGTCGCCGTGCGCAGAATCAGATCGAATACCGCTTCCAGGTTGGTGTTGGCGCATTCGTTGAAGGTTCTGCAGTAGTGCACCTTTTCCACAAAATCGCTGCCTTTGATCTCCACCAGCCGGGGCGTCATGGAGAAAGTGAGAAAGTGATTGCGGAATTCGCCCTTGTTATGTTCAGCGAAGTAAATTGCGAGGGACTGCGCGACTGCGGCGGGCATCGGCTTGCCGGCACAGTACATGGAGCCGGAGCCGTCCGCCACGACGAGCGCGTTCTCATCGGTGGTGAAGTCCTCCAGCATACGCCAGGTGACGTCCAGAGACCGGCGCTCTTCCCCGGAGCAGTCATAGGCGCGCTCGACAAGCTCATAGGGCAGCAGCGTACCGGTGTGAAGCTTTGCCTCACCGCGGTCCACCCGGTCCATGAATGCGCCGTAGCGCTCACCGTCGTTGCGCAGAAAAGCGCGGCGGTACTTGAACAGCGCCTTGGAGGGCTGCTTGGCGTAATCAAAGGTGTAGTCCTTTTCACGCAGATTGTTTTCAATGATCCGGATTCGCGCACGAAGCTTTACCAGCGCCTTGCGGTAATCCCGGTCGCTGAGGCCGAAGGCCTTTGCCAGCAGCTTGGCCGCACGGACGGTCTCCCGGTTGGAGGCGTTCACCGAGGGCAGCCACTTGCCGAGCAGGGAGATGTCGCCGCTGTCTTCCAGCGCGGCCAGGTCCGCCTCAAACTGCTCCTTGAGCAGGGCGACTGCCTCGGCGCGGCAGGGGGTGTCCAGCAGCACCAGCAGATCGTCCCAGCGGCCGTACTCCGCGACATAGGGCAGGTTTTTCACAAGCGAGCCCTTTTCGTGGGAAGCAAGCCAGGGGAGGATGGTGCGGAACACCCGGCGTTCACCGAGACCGCCGCGCACGTCGCGGGCATAGAACAGAATCTTCATGGCCAGATCGGGGTTCTCCGCATACGCCCGCAGAAAGCGGCGGCAGATATCCTGATCGTCTGCGCGGCGCAGAGCGCCGATGGCGGCGAAAAGGTCCAGGCAGTCCTTCCCACTGGTGCGATACGTGACTGCGCCGTTTTCGGTATGGGTTTTGTTTGCGGTTTTCTTCAGGACTTCCAGCACGGGAAAGACCTCCTTTACAAATAGAAATAAAACAAGGCACAGTTTGCTGTCTACAGCTTCTTTTTGACCGATCCATCTTTCTATGTCGTGTGGTTATAAAAGATTGCTGTATGTGCCTTTGTGAACTGCACAAGGCGCCGCTCTTTCGAGCAGTTTGATAAGGTTCAG
>CAMVIC010000025.1 GCA_947167435.1 uncultured Clostridia bacterium
CGGAAAATTCATCCCAACGACAACGTGGCCGTAGCCATGGAGGCCGTCCCCGCCGGGACGGCGGTGGGCCTTGGGGACGTGACGACCCTGGACCCCATTCCCGCCGGCCATAAGACCGCCCTGCGGCTGATTCCGGCAGGGGAGAACATTATCAAGTACGGCTTTCCCATCGGCCATGCCAAGCGGGACATTCAGCCAGGCGAGCACGTGCATTCCCATAATGTGGCCTCCAACCTGGAGGGATTGCGGGAATACCGCTATGACCCCAAGGGCGGGGTGGAGCGGCAGGAGGAGCCCGCTGCCTTCCAGGGCTACGTGCGGCCCGACGGCAGCGTGGGCATCCGCAACGAGGTCTGGATCGTGCCCACCGTGGGCTGTGTCAACGGCATTGCGGAGGCCATCGAGGCCGCGGCGGAGGCCGTGCGGCCCGAGGGCGTCAGCCGGGTCTGCGCCTATACTCACCCCTACGGCTGTTCCCAGCTGGGGGAGGATAACCTGATGACCCAGAAGGCCCTGTGCGGCCTTATCCGGCATCCCAACGCCGCGGGCGTTCTGGTGCTGGGCCTGGGCTGCGAGAACAACCAGATCGACGATCTGAAAAAGGTGCTGGGGCCCTATGACGAACAGCGGGTGCGCTTTCTCATCTGCCAGCAGGTGGAGGACGAGATCGCCGAGGGCACCCGGATCGTGACCGAGCTTATGGAGCAGGCGGCCGAATGCCGCCGGCAGAGCGTGCCCGCCTCCAAACTGGTTGTGGGCCTCAAGTGCGGCGGGTCCGACGGATTCTCCGGCATTACGGCAAACCCGCTGCTGGGCTCCTTCGCCGAGAAGCTCTCCGCCCAGGGCGGCGCGGTCATGCTCACCGAGGTGCCGGAAATGTTCGGCGCGGAGACCATCCTGATGGACCGCTGCGTCAACGAGGAGACCTTCGACAAGACCGTGCGGATGATCAACTCCTTCAAGGAGTATTTCATGCGCTACGGTGAGAAGATCAACGAGAACCCGTCCCCCGGCAACAAGAAGGGCGGCATCACCACCCTGGAGGAGAAGTCTCTGGGCTGCGTGCAGAAGGGCGGCCGGGTCCCGGTGCAGGACGTGCTGGACTACGGCGAACCCATCAAGACCCACGGGCTCAGCCTGCTCTACGCCCCGGGCAACGACCTGGTGGCCGCCACGGCCCTTTCCGTCAGCGGCGCGCAGCTGGTGCTCTTCACCACCGGCCGGGGCACCCCCTTCGGCTGCCCGGTGCCCACGGTGAAGGTCTCCACCCAGTCGGATATCGCCGGACGGAAAAAGAACTGGATCGACTTCAACGCCGGCGAGCTGCTCTCCGGCAAGAGCATGGAGCAGGAGACGGAGGAGCTGTTCGACTATGTGCTGCACGTGGCCTCCGGCGAGGCGGCACCCCACAGCGAAGCCCTGCGGAAAAACAATCTGGCCATCTTCAAGGACGGCGTGACGCTGTAAGCCCGCGCCGGGGATGCTATTATTAAAAAAGAAAGGACCAAGTTTCCATGAGAGCTTTTATGGATCAGGATTTCCTGCTGCAGACCGAGACTGCCCGGCATCTCTTCCATGACTATGCCGAGCATATGCCCCTGGTGGACTACCACTGCCACATCAGCCCCCGGGAGATCTATGAGGACCGCCGCTTTGACAACCTGGTGGAGGTCTGGCTGGGCGGCAGAATGCCCGACGGCAGCTACTTCGGCGACCACTACAAGTGGCGCGTCATGCGCTCCAACGGCGTCAGCGAGGACTACGTCACCGGCGACAAGCCCGCTTACGAGCGCTTTCTGAAGTTCGTGGAAGCGCTGGAGATGGCCATCGGCAACCCCATGTACCACTGGTGCAATCTGGAGCTGCGGCAGTTCTTCGGCTATGACAAGCCCCTGACCCTGGAAAACGCCGAGGAGTGCTGGAACTTCTGCAACGATAAGCTGCGCCATGACCCGGACCTGACCGTCCGCGGCATCATCCGGAAGGCGAACGTGGCCTTCATCGGCACCACGGACGACCCGGTGGACACCCTGGAGTGGCACGGCCGCATCCGGGAGGACAAGAGCATCAGCGTCAAGGTCTGCCCCTCCTTCCGCCCCGACAAGGCCATCAACATCTCCAAGCCCGGCTTCGCCGAGTATATCGGCAAGCTGGCTCAGAGCGTGGGCAAAGACAAGCTGGAGACCGCGCAGGACGTGATGGACGCCCTGGTGCTGCGCCTGGAGTTTTTCAAGACCATGGGCTGCCGGGCCAGTGACCACGGCCTGGATTATATCCCCTATCGCCCCGCTTCCTATGAGGAGGTCAACGCCGCCTATCAGAAGGTTATGGCCGGCGGCACCGTCAGTGTGGAAGAGGCGGAGAAGTATCAGACCGCCCTGCTGCTCTGCCTGGGCCGTGCCTATCACCGGCTTGGCATCGCCATGCAGCTGCACTATTCCTGCCTGCGCGGCGTCAACACCCGGATGAACCGGCTGCTGGGGCCGGACACCGGCTTCGACATGATCGCCCAGAACAGCTGCGGCGGCGATATCGCCCGCCTGCTGGCCGCCCTGGACGAGAGCGGGGAGTGCCCCAAGACCATCCTCTACTCCCTCAACCCCGCCGACAACGAACAGCTGGGCACCCTTCTGGGCTGCTTCCAGTCCGACGAGGTACCGGGCAAGATTCAGCACGGCTCCGCCTGGTGGTTTAACGACACCAAGTCCGGCATGGAGGCGCAGATGCGCTCCCTGGCCAATCTGGGCCTGCTAGGCAACTTCGTGGGCATGCTCACCGACTCGCGCTCGTTCCTCAGCTACGCACGGCATGACTACTTTCGCCGCATCCTCTGCAACCTGGTGGCAGACTGGGTGGAGAACGGGGAGTACCCCGCCAATGAGGCGAGCCTGAAAAAGATTGTGGAGGGTGTCAGCTTCCGCAATGCCGAGCGCTATTTCCAGCTGTGATGGACAGACGCTTACAGATCGGCATCCGCCTGCACGACGTGAACACGGGCCTGGCCCCGGAGCTCCAGACCATGGAGGCCCGGGCCGCCACCGCCCGGGAGGAGGGCTTCTGCTGCGTGCATCTGGCGCTGCAGAAGGTGATTTCCGGCGTGCGCTTTGACGCCGCCGCCCTGACCGAGGGCCTGGCCGCCCATATCAGGCGGGTCTTCGCCCAGCGGGAGCTGGACGTGGCGGTGCTGGGCTGCTACCTGAACCTGGCCTGCCCGGACGAGGAGAAGCTGCGGGAGTTTCAGAGCCGGTATTTCGCCCACTTGCGCATGGCGGCGCTGGCGGGGATCGGCATGGTGGGCACCGAGACCGGCGCCCCCAACCTGGAATACAGGTACGACCGGAACACCCACAGCGACGAGGCGCTGAACACCTTCCTGCGCAATCTGGAGCCGGTGCTCCGCTGCGCGGAGGATTGGGGCGTCAGCATGGCCATCGAGCCGGTGTGGAACCACATTGTCTACAGTCCCGCCCGGGCAAGGCAGGTGCTGCAGAGCATGGGCAGCCGGAACCTGCGGATCATCTTCGATCCGGTGAATCTGCTCTGCTGGGACAACGCCGACGAGCGGGAGCGGGTGATCGGCGAGGCCATGGAGCTTCTGTGCGACGACATCGCCATGGTTCACCTGAAGGACTTCGTCCGCCGGGACGGGAAGCTCGTCAGCGTGGCCGCAGGCAGCGGAGAGATGGACTACCGGGAGATCCTCCGTTTCCTCAAGGCCCGCAAGCCATACATCCAAGCAACTCTGGAGAACACCGACAACAGCAATGCGATCTCCGCCCGGGAACTGATCCAGAACCTGTACGCGGAGGTATGAGTACGGTCTAATGCGCCCGGCGGGTATTGCAGGGCGCATTGTGATTTATTCTTGCTCCGGCAGGTAAACAATTCCAAACGATAAGATTGGGCAGCCGGAGCAAGAATCATGATCAAATGCCGTTTTGCTCGCCCCTGGCAGGGCAACCGCAAAACAAGGCAATATGAATTTGGCAATATTTTATTGCCAAATTCATAAAACGGACAATTCCCTTGCCATGGGACCGGTTTCGCGGTATAATATTAATGTATGATTGTGGTGCTTATACTCTGCTTTGGCTGATTTTCGGCGGTATTTCGGGCTTTTTCGTTTGCGGCGGGCCGAAAAGTTGACGGTTTCCACGATTTTGCAGAGGATTTTTGTGCAATTTCACAAGGAAATTCAGTCCCGGAACGGGCTTTTCCGGACGAAAAAGGATTGAACTTTTCATTTTTTGTGTTACAATAGAGTAACATATTGCCTTGGTATTCTTGCGCGACAATGGGACAGGCGGCCGCTTCGGCCGGCTCCGCCGAAAACCGCCGCGGCATTTTCGATATACTGCTTCCCGGGCAAGACCGGTGGGAAAGGAACACCTATGGATCAGAGCGGAAAGATTGTCAATTCCATGAACATGGCGGGAACCGACGAGGTGGAAATCGACCTGCTGGAGGTCGCCCGCGTTCTCTGGCGCAAGGTCTGGCTGCTGATCCTTGCGTTCGTAATCGGCGCAGGCCTTGTGGGCGCGGGAACCAAGTTCCTGGTCACTCCCCTGTACAAGGCCAGCTCCACCATCTATATTCTGAGCAAGAGTACCAGCGTCACTTCTCTGGCGGACATTCAGATCGGCAACAACCTGACCGGCGACTTCCGTTACATCGCCACCACCCGCGAGACCCTCAACGAGGTGATCGCGGAGCTGGGACTGAACACCACCTATTCGGCGCTGTCCAAGCAGCTCACCGTCACCAACCCCAGCGACTCCCACATGCTGCGCGTACAGGTGACCGATCCGGACCCCCAGATGGCGGCCCAGATCAGCAACACCCTGGCGGAAGTCCTGCGGGAGCAGATCGCAGACATTATGAATACGGACAAGCCCTCCATGGTGGAGCGCGCCATTCCGCCTGCCCGTCCCAGCAGCCCCAGCATCATCCGGAACGCGCTGCTCGGCGGCCTGATTTTGGCGGTGCTGGTCATGGCCGTGATCCTGATCCGCCACTTCGCAGACGATACCATTACCACCGAGGAGGACGTACACCGTTACCTGAACGTGACCGTTCTGGCTGCGGTTCCCTTTGAGAGAAACGTGGCCAACGCCAGAAAGTAAGGAGCGCTTCCATGAGCAAAAGAGCAAAAATTGCCTTTATGCTGTGCCTGGTTCTGGCAGCGGTGGCGGTTGGCTATGCGGCCTACCACTTCACCGCCAACGCCATCGGACAGAGTATTTACGACAATCTGTCGGTGCGCGCCAACGCCGAGGGGACGCCGAGTCCCACGCCGGAGCCTACGGAGGAGCCCATCCCCACGCCCGATGTAACTCCCGAGCCCACGCCGGAACCCACGCCGGAGCCGACACCCGAGCCCTATGTTTCGCCCATCGACTGGCAGCCTCTGTGGGATATCAATCCCGACGTGGCCGCCTGGCTGGAGATTCCGGGGACCCGCGTGGCCTATCCGGTGCTGCAGCACCCCTATGACAACTTCTATTACCTGGACTACACCATCGACGGACGGCTGACCCTGCCCGGCTCGATTTACATCTTTTCCAATATAAAGAAGGACTTCTCTGATTACAACATCGTCATCTACGGGCACAACATGATCGACGAGTCCATGTTCGGCAGCCTGAAGAATTACCGCTATCTCTCCTATATGCAGGAGTATCCCGATGTGGATATCTACACGCCGGACGGCGAATATCACTACACCATTTTCGGAGCGGTGATTTATGATGACCGCCTGATCTCCGACAGCTTCGACTGCAACTGGGAGCCGGACCGGGAGGCTTTCCTGGAATCGCTTTATGCGACGGCTCCTGCCGGAAGTGTTTTCCGGGAGGATGTGGAGGTCACGACAGACGATCATATTATCGTCCTGAGCACCTGCATTGCAGGCGCCCCGAATAATCGCCTGTTGATTGTCGCCGTGCGCAACGACCCGGCTCCGGCCGGGGCGGAAGGACCTCAGACATGAACGGGCAGACGGACGGACCGGCAGGGGAGAGAACCCCCGGCAGGAAACGGAAAAAGCTCTCCGTCTCCACGATTCTGATCGTACTGGCGGTAATGGCCGCCGCGGTGGGTGTGGGCATATTTGCCGCCCGATATGACGCCCGCCCTCGGGTTACGGCACGTCCGGCGGAGACTGTGACGGCCGAAGACAGAGCCCCGGCCCCGACTCCGGATGCTGCGCCTGCAGCGCAGGAGGAAGAGGACAGCGGGGAAGAATGGGGCGCCAGAATCCGCTGGAAGGGTGAGACCTATGTTCAGCGGGACAAGCTGCAGACCATGCTCTTTATGGGCGTGGACAACGTGCAGTATGAAGAGCAGGCGCTGGGCGCCGCCGGCCGCACCGATACGCTGATTCTGTTCGTGCTGAACACTGCGGACCAGACGGCAAAGCTGATTACCATCTCCCGCGACACCATGGTGGACGTGGATGTTTATGACGACACGGGCCGCAAGCTCTTTACCGGCGAGATGCAGATTACCATGCAGTACGGCTACGGGGACAGCCCCAAACGCTGCGCCCTGCTGACCGAGCGTCGGGTGAGCGAGCTTCTGCACGGCATCCGCATCGACGGCTACCTGGCGCTGACCATGGACGGCATCGCTCCCATTGTGGACGGCCTGGGCGGTATCCGCCTGCGGCTGGATGATGATTATACCGACGTGAACCCCGCCTATGTGAAAGGTGCGGTGGTGGACCTGGACGGGGCTTCGGCCCAGCAGCTGATCCGGCACCGGGACACCAAAACCCTGGGCAGCAACTCCGAGCGAATGGCCCGGGATGCTGCGCTGATCCAGCAGATGTTCGGCCAGATGCGCAGCGGCAGCATCAGCGTGGGCCATATACTGGACCTGGCGGAGGCCTACATGAACACGGATCTGAGCGCCGAGACGCTGCGAAACTTCGCCCGCTACGCGGTGGAAGACGAGATCCTCACCCTGCCCGGGCAGAGCCGTGCCGGCGACAGTGACGAGTTCTATGTGGACGACGAGGGCGTACAGGCCCTGCTGATCGACGTCTTCTATGAGAAGGCCTGAAGCCTTCCGGAAGACACATGAATTGGATATTCACCAGCTTCGGCTGTTGAATATAATCTTTGAAGAAAGGAGGACGATTCCAATGAAAAGAGTATTCAAGGTAGCAATCGGTCTCATCCTGGCAGTTGCGCTTCTGAGCACCATGGCTTTCGCCGCCGGCAGCAAGACCTTCACCGTTAAGGTCACCACCACCGGCACGATGGGCACCATTGAGAGCGGTATTCCTCTCCTGACTGTCCCCATCGCTGCAAAGGCCTCCAACATCTCCGAATCCGGCCTTTCCATCCCCTGGCAGGGTGATGTCAAGGGTACTGCTGGTACCGATACCATCACTGTATCCGTCCCCGGCTACAAGGGTGATATCTACATGTACCACTATGAGAACGGTGCTTGGGTCGAGATCGCACGCGGCACTGGTGACACCATGACCGTCTCCCCCAAGAGCTTCTCTCCCTTCGGTATTGCTATCAAGGCCCCCGCGTCTCCCAAGACTGGTGAGACCGTGCTTCCCTATGTCGCACTCGGCGTTGCCATGATCGCAGCTGCAGCTGCTGTCAGCATCCGCCGCAAGGAAGAGGCCTAATTGCCTCTTGAACGGCGACTGAGTTCCCATGGGAGGTCTCTCTCCGAGAGCTTCGTCCTCTCGGGGAGAGATTCTCCTTAAAGGAGCTTTGAGTTTAAACGATCGGGACGATCCTTTATGATGGAACTGGCAGATATCCATTGCCATTTGATGCCCTATGTGGACGACGGGGCATATGATATGGAAGAGTCTGAGGCTCTGCTGCGCACCGAGGCGGCGCAGGGGGTTCGGACCATTTGTCTCACGCCGCATCTGCGGCAGGATATGTTTGAAACGCCGGATGAAGAGATAGAAGGGCGTTTTGCACAGATGCAGGAGCTGATCCGAAGGGAGCAGCTTCCCCTGCGAATCTATCACAGCAGGGAATATCACTACGATTCCCTTTTTCGCGGCCGCCTGGAAGCGCGGCAGCTTCGCCCTCTAGGGGAGGGCAATGCGCTGCTGGTGGAATTTGGCCACCGGCACGAGCAGAGCGATATGCGCTGCGCGGTGCAGCTTGTACTGAGCGCGGGCTACACGCCGTTGCTTGCCCATGTGGAACGCTTTGACCCCATCCGGGAGGACCCGGATTTTGCGCGGGAGCTTGCAGAGCACGGTGCGCTGCTGCAGGTGAACGCGGGCAGCATTCTGGGCAGGGAAGGACTGCGCCAGAAGCTGTTCTGCAAAAAGCTGCTTCGGCAGAACCTGGTTTTCGCCGTGGGGAGCGATGCGCATGATATGCGCGTGCGCCGGGTGGAGCTGGAGGCCTGCGCCGAGCACATTCATAAGAAATTTGGAGAGGAGACCGCTCAGCGCCTGCTGCGCGACAATCCTCTTTCGATCATGAATCTTTCATGAAGCTATGACCCTTCGCACGCCGGCGGAGGATAAAGGAGAAACAGAGTTATGCAGCAAGTTGCGCTTGTGAAACGCGAACTGCCCTATGACGTCAATGAGGCAATGAAGCTTCTTCGCACCAATCTGCAGTTTTGCGGAAAGGACAAGAAGGTCATCCTGCTCACCAGTACCCTCGCGGACGAAGGCAAGAGCACCATCTCGATGAATCTGTGCCGTTCTTTGGCGCAGCTGGGTTCCCGGGTACTTCTGATCGACGCGGATATGCGCAAGTCGGTAATCGCGGAAAACATGATCCTTGACGGAAGCGATTTCCCAGGGCTGTCTTCTCTGCTCTCGGCCCACAGCGGTCTGGAGGACGTGCTGCTGGAGACGGATGTGGAGGGCTTCCACATGATCCTGGCGGGCAAGGTTCCCCCCAACCCGGCGGAACTGCTGTCCAACAACCGGATGACCAAGCTGGTGGAGATCTGCCGCAACGAGTATGACTATGTGGTGATTGACTGCCCGCCCATCAATCTGGTGGTGGACGCGGCCATCGTGGCTCCTCGTTGCGACGGTATTGTCATGGTGGTGGCATCCAATACGGTGCCTTACCGTCTGGCCCAGAGCGCCCTTGCGCAGATGGAGGCCACCAACACCCCCATTCTGGGCGTGGTGCTGAACATGGTGGACCAGCGCAGCGACAAGTACTATTACCGCAAGGGCTACGGCTATTACAAAAAGTACGGCTACTACGACAAGGACAAGGGCACTGACAGGAAAAAGAGCAAAAAGAAGTGAAAAAACGCCTGTGCCGACCTGGAGTCGGCACAGGCGTTTCCGTTTCCGGCGGTCCGCCGGGTCCTTGGATTGGGAGGGGTTTTCATGAATTGTTTTGGCGCTGCAAATCTCCTGCTGCCCCGCGCGGCACAGATGGAACGCTGGGCGGTGATCGCCTGCGATCAGTTTACGTCCCAGCCGGAATACTGGGATAAAGTGAGACGGGACGTGGACGGTGCGCCCTCGGCCCTGGAGCTGATTCTGCCGGAGGTGGAACTTAGCGGCGATTACGAGGCAAAAATCCCCGTGATCCATGGGCGGATGAAGGCCTATCTGGAACAGGGCTTTTTCCGGGAGGAGGCGGACAGCTTCGTCTATGTGGAGCGCAGCCTGGAAAACGGCGAGATCCGCCGCGGCCTGGTAGGCGCTCTGGACCTGGAGAAATATGATTATCACAGGGACGCGGAAAGCCCCGTACGGGCCACGGAGCAGACTGTGGTAGAGCGAATCCCGCCCCGGCGGAAGATCCGGGAGGGAGCGCCTCTGGAGCTGCCCCATATCCTGCTGCTGTGTGACGACGCGTCCTGCGGCCTGATTGAGCCGCTGACGGAGGAGAAACGCTCGCTGGAGCCGCTGTACGATTTTGAGCTGATGGAGGGCGGCGGCCGCATCCGGGGCTGGCTGGTCCGGGATGAAGCGGCGGCGCGGCTGAAAGGGAGCATCCAGCGCTATGAGGCGGCCACCGCGGCACGCTTTGCCCCGGCGGCGCCCCTGCTGTACGCGGTGGGGGACGGAAACCACTCTCTGGCCACCGCAAAGGCCTGCTACGAGGCTTTGAAGGAGAGCCTGGGGGCGGAGACCGCCCGACGGCATCCTGCGCGCTGGGCCCTTGTAGAGCTGGAAAACCTGCATGACCCGGTGCAGCACTTTGCCCCAATCCACCGGCTGGTAAAGCACTGTGACCCGGCGGCGCTGCTGCGCGATGCGCAGCGGGTCATCGGCGGCGGGGACTGCGCCGTCACCTGGTGCAGCGGCGAAAAGGCGGGACAGCTCCGGCTGAATACCGCGGGCGGCGCTCTGCCCGTTGCGGTGCTGCAGGGCTTCCTGGACGACTGGCTCGCCCGGAACGCGGGAGAGATCGACTACATCCACGGAGATGAGGATCTGCGGGAGCTGGCCCGGGCGGAGGGAGCAATCGGCTTCCTGCTGCCAGCAATCGACAAGGAGAGCTTCTTCCCCGGCATCGTGGCCGGCGGCGTACTGCCCCGCAAGACCTTCTCCATGGGACAGGCACGGGAGAAACGCTATTATCTGGAGGCCCGCAGGATCCGGTAAAGCAGAAAAAAACAACTAAACAGCAAAAAGCAGCCGGCTTGACAAAGCGGCTGCTTTTTTGCGTCATGATTACTTGGAGAGGAGCACCTCGTCGCTGTCCAGCTGCATCCCGGACAGCTGCGCAAATTTCTCCACCAGCTCCTGCTTGGTCAGGTGCTTCTTCTCTTCGCCCCGCACGTCCAGAATAATGTGGCCCTCGTTCATCATGATGAGCCGGTTGCCGTGGCGGATGGCGTCGTTCATGTTGTGGGTGATCATCAGCGTGGTCAGATTGTTTTCCGACACGATCTTGTCGGAGATCTCCAGAACCTTGGCGGCAGTGGCCGGGTCCAGCGCGGCAGTGTGCTCGTCCAGGAGCAGGAGCTTGGGCTGCTTCAGAGCGGCCATCAGCAGGGTGACCGCCTGGCGCTGACCGCCGGAGAGCAGGCCTACTTTGGCGGTCATCCGGTCCTCCAGGCCCAGACCCAACATTTTGAGCACCTCGTGGTAATCCGCCCGTTCCTCCTTGGTGACGCCCCAGCGCAATCCCCGCCGCTCTCCGCGGCGTTTGGCCAGGGCCAGGTTTTCCTCCAGCTGCATGTTGGGCGCGGTGCCCATCATGGGGTCCTGGAACACGCGGCCGATGAGGGCTGCCCGCTTATACTCGGGCAGGGCGGTAATGTCGGTGCCGCCCAGGATGATGCGGCCCTCGTCCACCGGCCACACGCCGGCGATGGCGTTGAGCATGGTGGATTTGCCGGCGCCGTTGCCGCCGATGACGGTGACGAAGTCGCCCGGGTCCAGATGCAGGTTCAGACCGCTCAGGGCCTTCTTTTCGTTGATGGTGCCGGGGTTGAAGGTTTTGCTGATGTTCTGCAGGTCAAGCATGGTCCCCGGCCCCCTTTCTCTTCAGCTTGGCAAAGGAGCTCTTCTGCTGGCCGCGCAGATAGGGCACGGCCAGGAACAGCGCCACGATGATGGCGGTAAAGAGCTTCAGGTCGTTGGAATTGAGCTTGAGCCAGAGGACGATGACCACCACCAGGTAGTACAGCACGCCGCCCAGCACCGTAAAGCTCAGGGTGCCGTAGAAGTTCAGATGCTTGCCCAGCAGCGCGCGGCCGATCACCTCGCCGATGATAACCGCCGCCAGGCCGATGACGATGGCGCCGCGGCCCATATTGATGTCCGCGAAGCCCTGGAACTGGCTCATCAGGCCGCCGGACAGGGCCACGATGCCGTTGGAGATGGCCAGGCCCAGCACCTTCATGGAGTTGACGTTGATGCCCAGGGCGCTGCTCATGGCCTGGTTGTTGCCGGTGGCCCGCAGGGCGGAGCCCTGCTCGGTGCCGAAGTACCAGTAGAACACAGACACCAGGACCAGCGCGATCAGCGCCCCCGTCAGGATGGCGTTGGGAATATGACGGGAGGAGAGAAGCAGGTGATACTTATCCACACTCACGGCCTTGTTGGCGGCCATACCCATGATGCGCAGGTTGATGGAATAGAGGCTGAACTGGGTCAGAATGCCCGCCAGAATCACGGGGATGCCCAGCTTGGTGTGCAGCAGGCCAGTGACCAGGCCCGCCAGCATCCCGACCAGCACGTCTGCCAGCAGCGCCACCCAGTCTTGGGGCGG
>CAMVIC010000026.1 GCA_947167435.1 uncultured Clostridia bacterium
CAAGAAGGGGAGCCGCCGGAGGCAATCCCGGTGTAAACCCTGTACCATGTCCGTGGGCCGTCCGGGGGCATAACGACGCGCGGGAAGCGTGCGACGATCCAAGCTTTGCTCGGCCCCTGCAGGAGGAACCACGATTTCCCTTATAAGGGCGGAAATTCCCGCAGGGTACACAGTCATCCGCCTGCCGTTCTCCCCTGAACGATTCCAAATCCCGAACGCCGCATTCCGCCTTATTCGATCGCCACCGCCACGGTTTCGCCCACGGAGAGGAAGTACAGCAGGCACTCTTTTACTGGCAGGCCGCAGATTCGCGTCAGGGCCCGGGCGTAGGCGCGCAGCTGGCCCCGGTAGACCCGGGCGCGCTCCACGGCCTCGGCCCGGCTTTTCAGCCGGTCGGTCTTATAGTCGATGACGGTAATCTGTCCATCTTCCTCCAGGAAGCAGTCCACCACGCCCTGAAGCAGCAGCTCCTCTCCGGCGCAGCCGTCGAAGAAATCGCCCGCGTCGCAGAGCAGGGAGAACTTAAACTCCCGGCGGACGGCGTCGGCCTTTCGCATGCGCTGCCCCAGCGGGGAGGCAAAGAGCTTGACAATGGCAGCGGCGTCCACCGCCTCCGCCTCCCGGTCGGAGAGGAAGCGCTGCTCCCGCAGCCGCCGGATCTCCCGCCGGACCTCCGCCTCGCTGCCGGTTTTTGCGTAGTCGATGAACTGAAGCACCAGGTGGGTGGCGGTGCCCTTCTCCGTACCGGTGACGGGCCGCTCGTCCTTGAGAAAGTCTGGCATACGGAAGGGACGGCGACGGCGGGGGGAGAGGTCCCGGGCGTCCGCGTCCGCCTCACCATGGGCCTTCAGCTCGGTGGCCGTGACCTTGGAGGGCAGGCTCTCCGCCCCGGGGAAGGGATAGCGGAAGGCCAGGCGGCGCTCCAGCTCCCGGACGGTATCGCCGTCGCCCTCGGGCCGGACCGCCTCGCCGCTCTCCGCCTCCTCAGGGGCGGCGTAGTCCTCCACGCGGATACGCAGATGCTCCTCTCCGTCGGCCAGAGCCGCGTCGATCAGCCAGTGGACCGGCGCGGAGGCGCGGCTGAGCACCTCGGGCGCCATGGGACGGGAGACGGAGAGAGCCTCCTTCTCGATGCGCCCCTCCGGGTCCTTCATGGCGGCGGTGATGTACAGCCGCTCTTTCGGCCGGGTCATCGCCACGTACAAAACCCGCATCTCCTCGGAATAGGTCTCCCGCACGCCGCGCAGGGCGATGGCGCTGCGGGCAAGACTGGGGTATTCCACCCGGCGCTCCAGGTCCGTGATCTTGGGCCCCAGGCCCAGCTCCGGGTGGACCAGCACGGTTTCGGAGCTGTCCCGGGTGTTGAAGCGGCGGCCGGTGTCACTGAGGAATACCACCGGGAATTCCAGACCCTTGGATTTGTGGATGGAGAGAATCTGGACGGCGCTGCCGGTTTCGGCGCCCACAGGGGGCTCCTGCCCGCGCTCCGCCAGACGCCGGAGCCAAAGCACGAAGCGGTGCAAGCCCCGATAGCCGCTGCTTTCAAAGCTCTCGGCCAGGGCCACCAGCTCCATAAGCCGGGCCCGGCGCAGCTCGCCGTCGGTCATGGCGCTGCACAGAGCGATCAGGTCCAGCTCCTCCAGAAGAAGCCAGGTCAGCTCCGCCGCGCTCAGGTCCGGGGCCTGACGGCGCAGACCCTCCAGTTTGCGCAGGAAGGCGAGGCAGCTCTCATCCGTCTCAGCCGCCTTGCAGAGGGCGCTGAAAAAGCTGCCGTCCCGGTCGGATGCGCGTATGCGGCTGAGGGCGTCGGCGCTGAAGCCGAAGGCGGGAGAGCGCAGCACCGCGATCAGGGGGATATCCTGGTGGGGGTTATCCAGCAGAGCCAGCATGGAGACCAGGGTGGACACCTCGATGGACTGGAAGAAGCCGCCCCCCTGGCCGGAGGCCACGGGCAGACCCTCCCGGATCAGTGCCCGGCGGTATACGCCGCCGACGGTGTTGGCGGAGCGCAGCAGGATGGCCACGTCCCCCGGGCGCAAAGGCCGCTGCTGCCCCTTCTCGGTGACGGTCGTGCCCGACTGCAGAAGACGGCGGATTTTCCGGGCGACAAAGGCGGCCTCCAGCTCGCACTTGTCGGGGGCGTCCTCGTCGCTGCTCTCGGGCAGGCGAAGCAGCAGCAGCTCCGGAACCGGCGCCTGATCCGGATAGACGGCGCCGGGCTTCAGGGCCGCCGCCTCGTCATAGTCGATTTCACCCATGGCGCGGGACATGCAGAGGGAGAAAACCGCGTTGGCCGCCTGCAGAATCTCCGGCCGGGAGCGGAAGTTTTCCTGAAGCATGATGCGCCGGGGTTGGCCGGGCGCGGCTGCGTCCGCGTCGGCAAAGCGCAGGTATTTCTCGGTAAACAGACCCGGATCCGCCAGGCGGAAGCGGTAGATGGACTGCTTCACGTCGCCCACCAGGAACAGGTTGTTCCCGTTCCGGGACAGGGCGCGGAAAATGGCGTCCTGTACGGGACTCACGTCCTGATACTCATCCACCATGATTTCGGTGAAGCGCCCGGCCACCTGGGCGGCCAGGTCCGTGGGGGTGCCGTCCTCGTTGGTGAGAAGCTGCACGGTTTTGTGCTCCAGGTCCCCGTAATCCACTACGCCGGCGCGCTGCTTGTCCCGGGCGTACTCCCGGTCAAACTCCAGCACCAGGCGCAGCAGAGCACCCATGGCCGGGGCGCAGCCGCGCATCTCCTTAAGCAGGGTCTCCGAATCGTCGGCAAAGCGCTCGGCCAGCTTGGCCATGGCCTTTTTGCATTCTTCCCGCCGGGCCTTTACCCGGCCGCTCAGCGCCTGGTCCGGGGAGCCGCGCAGCACATTCAGCTTTGGAAAGGGGACGGGCAGGCAGGCGCGGGTGCGGTCCCAGCCCAGGTCCAGGCAGCGGCGCAGCTCACGCAGGGCGTCGGCGGTGGCGGCAAAGCTGTCCTGATAGGCGGCGGCAATTTTGGCGTCGGAGACCATCTGCGCAAGGCAGGCGTCCATCTCCCCGGCCCAGTAGTCTACGGTGGTCCGGGACGCGTCCAGAATCTCCTGCCCCCAGGGGGTGAGCCCCGCGTCCTCAGCAGGGGCGGAGAGCAGCTCCACCTGCCGGGCGGCCCAGCGCTCAGGCCGGGCGTGGCACTGCATCTTGCCGTGCAGATTCAGCGCCAGGTCCCGGAGTCTCCGGTCGTCCCGGCCGGCGCCGACGGTGTCCGCCAGACTGAGAAAGCCCGGGTGGGCCTCGCTGTTTTCATAGCAGCTCTCCAGCGTCCGCTCCAGGGCGGCGGCCTTCATGGTTTCCGCCCGGTCCTCGTCCAGCACCGCAAAATCCGGCCGGAGTCCGGCCGCGTGGGCGTACTGGCGCAGCAAAGAGGTGCAGAAGCTGTGAATGGTGCCGATCTGGGCCCGGCGGCACAGGGCGTTCTGCCGCCGCAGATGGCGGCTGCCCGGGTTCTCCGCCAGGGCGGAGGAGAGCTCCTCCATAATTCTGCCCCTGAGCTCGCCGGCAGCGGCCCGGGTATAGGTGATCACCAGAAAACGGTCCAGGTCCTGGGGCTGCTCCGGGTCCGTCAGATAGGCCATGAGCCGCTCCGTAAGCACCCGGGTCTTGCCGGAGCCCGCCCCGGCGGAGACCAGAATGGTGCTGCCCCGGCTGCTGATGGCCTGGGCCTGGCTGATTGTGGGTTCAAACTTTGCCATGCCGGGCCTCCTCTTCCAGCATGCCCCAGACCTTGCTGTCCGGAAGTCTGGGCATGAAGCGGCTGTGCTCGCCGTTTTCGCCCTCGGCGAAATGGCAGGCGTCGAAGTAATCGCAGTGGAGGCAGGCGTTCTCCTGCTGGCTGCGGTAATAGGGGTCGGCGGAGATGCTGCCCTGGGCAAGCTCCCGGGCCATGACGCTCAGGCTCTCCCGGATGTGCCGGGAGACAAGCCCCAGCTGCTCCAGGCTGGCCAGGGAGTCCCGGTTGACCTTGCCGCCCCGGATTTTCACCGGGATATAGCGCTTGTCGTCGCCCTTTTCCCAGGCCTCCAGCAGCTGCGGCTCGTCCAGCACCAGACCGCTGCGGCGCAGGGCGTCGCTGCGCTTCTGCTCCGCCTTGTCCAGCTCCGTCCGGTCCAGGGAGAGAATGGCGCTGCGGGCGGGCACGTACATGACGCCCGCCGGCACGATGGCGTGCCCATAGCGCTGCTCCCCGTCCGCCTCCAGGGCAAAGAGATAGAGCAGCATCTGCAGCCCTCTGCCGTACCACACGTCGGACAGGGAAAAGCTCTTCTGACCGGTTTTGTAATCCACCACCCGCAGATAGAGCCTGCCCTCATGGAGCCAGCCGTCCACCCGGTCGGCCACGCCTGTGAGGGTAAGGGCGCCCTCGCCCTCACCAAGCTCCACCGGGCGCATGTCCTGGGCCTTGGAGAAGTCCAGCTCAAAGTCCAGCGGCAGGAAGTCCGAGCGGCGCAGCTCGTCCGCCATATCGTCCACCACCCGGTGCACGTCCGCGCACAGGCGGCGGAACAGGTGCACAAAGCGGCTGCTTTTTTCCTTGAAATCGTTCAGCTCTTCCCGGATATAGTCCTCCACGTAGCGGTCGGTGAGGGCATGGAGCCTGTCCTCCGACAGCTCCTGAAAACCGCCGGCGGCGGCCGCATCCCGAGCCACGTGCTCCAGCACGTAGTGCATGAAGGTGCCGATCTCCGGCGGCGTGAAGCCCGCAGGCTCATAGGGCTTGGCCCGCAGACCGTACTGACAGAAGTAAGAGAAGCGGCAGGAGGCGAAACGGTCGATCCGTGAGGCGCTCAGCCGCAGCCGCCTGCCATAGAGGGCCTGGACGCTCTCCGGCTCCAGCCTGCCGCGGCTCTGCCGGGAGGCACCCTGCAGCCGGGCATAGCGCCGGGGCTCCGCATCCCGGAACCAGGCGGCTGCCGCCGCTGCCCGGGGGCTGCCGCCCTGAAAGGCGTGGGCCGCCAGGGCCATGGCGGGCGCAGGGGCGGAAAGACGGGCGTCCTCCAGGTCCGCCGTCTCGATGGGCAGGCCGAAGAGGGAGGCGGCCCGGGTCATTACGAAGGCCGGCCGCTGCTCCTGCCCGTCGGGACCCAGAGCGGGACAGCTGAGGGTCAGAGAGTCCGAGGGCAGGCTCAGGCAGTTGTAGATCAGGGAAAACTCCCGCCACAGCTCCTCCTCGCTGCCCCCAAGGTCGATGTTCAGCTCCAGCAGCTGCCGCCGCTCCTCGCCGGAAAACACGCCGGCGGAGGTCTCTGCCATGGGCAGGCGCGCGTCGCTGCAGCCCAGAACCAGCAGATGGCGAATGCTCCGGCGGCGCATCCGGTCGAAGTCACCGGCGGAGACCCGGTCCAGCGCGACGGGGATCAGCCCCACGTCATACCGGGAGAGCATCCGGGTGAAAAGCTGCCCGAAGCTCTGCATGTCCTGCTCCGCGTCGCCCAGAATGGCGGCGCACTGCTCCAGGGCGGAGACCGTCAGCTCCCAGAGCTGGCCGTACTCGGCGGCCAGGGCCTCCCGGCCCTGACTCTCCAGCTGCGCGGCGCGGTTTTCCAGCTGCTCCGGCAGCTTCAGGTCCTCAAAATAGGCGGCCAGGGCCGCCGCCTGCTCCCTTGCGGTATGGGCCTCCCGGCCCCGGCGGCGGAAAGAGAGCAGCGGGTCGGAGACCCGGCGGCGCAGGGCGTTGATGCGCCGGAGCTTTTCCTCCGCGGCCTCGTCATAGTCCGCGCCGTAGCCGTCCGGGTGCTGCCGCCAGTCGCCCGGGCGCTCCCAGGCGCTGCCGCGCAGCTGCCATTTGAAAAGATAATTCTGCAGAAGATCGCACTCTTCGCCCTCCAGCCCCACAAGGCCGGTGTGCAGATAGCTGATTACGTCGTCCGGATCCCAGCCGGTGTCGGTGATCTCATATGCCAGGGAGATCAGCGCGGGCAGGGGCTTGTCCATCAGTCCGCTGCGCCGCGCGGTGAACAGGGGAACGCCGTAGTGGTGAAACACGCTCTCCAGCGTGCCCCGGTATTCCTCAAAGCCCCGGACGGCAATGGCGATGTCCCGCCAGCGGCAGCCCCTGTCCCGCACCAGGGAGAGGGCTGTGGCCGCGGCCTGCTCGCACTCGGCGCTGACGCTCTCGGCAACAAGCAGCCGAATGGGCACCTGGCCCTCAAAGCTGACGTCGCCGTAGCGGAACACCTCGTCGGCAAAGCAGGTCAGCGCGTCGTCCCGGGTTTGCCGGTTGACCATCTCCAGCCGAACCTCCCGCCCGGCTTCGTTTGCGGCGGCAATCAGGCGGCGGCATGCCGCCCGGGACAGGGCGAAGACCTCGTTGTCGCTGTCCAGGGCGTCTACGGTCAGGCAGACGGTCAGCTGCACGTCCCGCCGCAGCAGGGCCTCCAGCACCGCCTGCTCCTGGCGGGTAAAGTCGATGAAGCCGTCCACATAGATCCGTGTTTCCGGACCGAAATCACTGTCGGCGATCTGCTCTGCCAGCAGGTCCAGCCGGTCGGCGGGGTCCGCGTGACCGTTGGATACCGCCGCGTCATAGGCGGCGGCGATCAGCGCCAGGTCGTGCAGCTTGTCGCCCAGGCTGTCCGGGCAGCTCAGCGCCGCCTGCTCCAGCTGTTCCGGGCTGACTCTGGCGCTTTTCAGTTCGTCCACCGCGCCAAGCAGCAGCTCCTGCAGCTCCGCCTTCTGCCCGGCCACGGTGTAAAGCCGCAGCCGGGAGCTTACGGCGCTGAGCGCCAGGGCCATGCACAGCAGCCGCCCGCCCTTGTCCAGCGTGAGCGCGGCGCCGCCGCCCTGCAGCTGGGTCAGCCGCCGGGCCAGACCCGTGAAGCTGAACACCTCACCGTAGAGGGAGAGGGTATCGCCGCAGACCCGGCAGAGCTCCCGCTCCGCCTCGTGACTGTATTGCTCGGGCACCAGCAGGATGCAGCCGCCCCGCCGCCCCTCCACCGAGCGGCGGATTTCCTCGATCACGGCGGCGGTTTTGCCGGCACCCGCTTTTCCCAGTATCAGCCGCAGCACGGCATTTCCTCCTTCTTGTTCGTTTTTATCTGCTTATGCCGCCGCGGACAGCAGGGCAATCAGAGGGGAGTTCCAGTAGATGGTGACCTCGTTGGTGGAAAAGCTCTGATCGCTGTCGGCGTAGCAGCGCGCGCTCGCCGCGTCGCGCAGCACGTTCGCGGCATAGGGATCTTCCAGATTGCTGTTGGGGCCGCCCACCAGCATGCCCGGCATAGCCTGACCCAGCAGCTGGGAGGGCCGGTGATGGGGGTGCTCCGGGCTGAGGCTGCCCATGCCGGTGACAAAGCAATAGCCCACGGCATTTTCGCCCAGCAGATAGTCCAACTGGCGCAGGGCCGCCGAGGCGGCAGTCTCATCGCCCAGCACGTCTCCGGCCATCAGCAGCAGAACGCCCGTGTTGGCAACGCCCATATTGGAGCCCCATTCGTAGGTGTCGCTGCGGCTGATCCCATAGGGGTTTGCGGCAATCAGCGCCAGGACGTCGTTGAGCTCCGTCTCCAGCAGACCCTTTGCCAGGGTGTGAAGCTCGTCCCCCTCGGGCAGTTCCGGATCTGTCAGCAGGGCATAGAGGCCGTAGCCGCCCATTTCTACCCAGCCCAGCTCCGCGGTGATTCCGCCCTGGCGCAGCAGGGAGAGGGCCGCCTCCCGGCAGGCCGGGTCTCCGGTGGCCCGGGAAAGCTCCGCGGCCGCCCAGAAGCGCTCGTCCGCCGCCTTGTCATCCGGGTATTCGCCGGTGAGGACGTCCTCCGGGTTCCGGAAGCCGGGCTCGTTTTCATGTTCGGTCAGCCAGGCCCAGGCCTCGGCTGCCGCGGCCAGGTATTCCGGGGCGGCAGCTTCCAGCTCGGCCGCGCCGCTTTCGGCAAAGAGCCGGGCGGCCATGGCCATGACAGCGGCAAAGTCGCCGGTTGCGGTGCCGGACACGGGGCAGACCACCAGCTGCTCCCGCTCCTCCTGGGGCGGGACGATGCCCGGGAAGTTCAGGCAGGTGACCTTGTGGTACACGCCGCCGTCGTCTGCCTGCATCTTCAGCAGCCAGTCCAGCTCCCAGCGGGCCTCCTGCAGCCGGTCGTCCACGCCGTCCCCGCTCTCGGGTATGCCTGCGTCGTCCAGCAGCCGGCCGTCCCGCTGAACGCTCAGCAGCAGGTCCGCCACTGCCTTGGCGCCGGAGACCACATAGCGGCCGTAGTCGCCCGCGTCGTGCCAGCCGCCGCTTACGTCGATGGTCTCCTCGGTGCCGTAGATCACGGCAAGCTCCTCATGGCAGGCGGGGTGGGCGTAGGCTCCTGCCAGACCCTCATCCAGAGCCGTGCCGCAGCGCTGGAGATACAGCATCCGCAGGGCGCTGCGCAGCAGCTCGTCGTAAACGTCCTCTCCGATCCGGAATTCCGGCGAGGCCGTGCCGTCGGCGGCCAGAACCTGGTAGCTGCCCGGCTGGGTCAGAGCGGAGAAGTCCGCGATCCGATCCGTCTCTCCCGCCCAGGGGTTGTCCTCCGGGGCGGAGAGACTGCCGGCAAAGGCCGTCTCGCCGGTGGCGGTATTGCGCACGGTAAAGTCGTCGCCCTCCGCCGAAACATCCGCAAACACCGCGGTCTTGGCGGCATCGGGCAGATAGCCCAGCTGGTTGACCCGGATGCCGGCGGTCTCCGCCTCATCCTCGCCGCCCACGGCGCCCCCCGCGTCCTTCACGGTCAGGGAGAAGTTGTCAAAGTATACCTGATGGGGCGGCACGTCCTCCGGTGCAAGGCCCGCATCCTTCATGGCGTCCACATAGCCCATGTTCACGCACAGCCGGGGCGCGGGGTCGCTGGCCTCCTCCATCACAAAATCCGTGCAGAAGTGCTGCGTCTCCTCCGTCACAGAGATCAGCTGCTCAAAATAGGCGTGATAATCCCCGCCGTTGAGCTGCACGCGCACATACAGCTCCCGGGGCAGGGTGGAGCGCACGTCATAGGAAAGCTGGTACTCCACGCCCTGAACCAGGCCGAAGCCGTCGTAATAGGGCTGAATGGCGTGGGATACCCGGCCGATGGCACTCACGTCCACCTGAAGCTGGCCGTCCACGATGGAGACGGCGGCGTTCCCGCCGCTCTCCTTGTAAAGCTGAAACAGCAGCGGATCGCTGAAATCGCCGTTTTTCAGCAGCTCCTCCCCCTCGGTCAGCTCGCCTGCGGCAAAGGCCGCGGCAGGGGGGAGACCCAGCGCGAAGATCAGAACCAGCAGCAGCGCCGCCGCGCGGCGCAGCTTTTTTCCGGCATTGCGAAGAAAGAACATGCAAAACACTCCCTTCATTCTGTGCGCTTTAATCCGTTTGGGTACCTGTCGCCACTATACCATGCCGCCCCTGCTTTGTCCATGCGCAAAAGGGCTCTCGGCAGGGTCAGACAGCTGCAGGAAAAGCGGAAGAGGGTGAGAGCATAGATGCACGGGGCGACCCTGTTCTGACGCATAGGAAACGACACCGCACGAATCCGGACATTTCAGTCCTTTTTGTTTACGGAGATGCGGGAAAGTGATAAGATAATATCTGCAGCTCAATGCAGGAAGATTGAGGAGGACAGAATATGATCACGCGAAGACAGTTCCTGAAAGGAATCGCGGCGGAGAGCGTCGCGCTGGCAATCAGCAGTTCCTGGAATCCGGAGGCGTTTTCAGAGGGAGATCCGAATTCCGCCGAGCGGCTTTCCGTGGAAGAGACGGATGGGGATTGCGTAACCATTCTTGGCACAAGAGGATCGATGCCGGTAAGCGGAAAAGACTTTCTCCGCTATGGCGGCGCCACGGTGTGCGTCCTTGTAAGGCTGGACGGCGAATACATCATCCTGGATGCAGGCACGGGAATGGTGCGTCTGCCGAAGCGGGCCCTCGCGTCCCCGAAGCTCTCTCTTCTGCTGTCGCATCCCCACGTGGATCACCTGCTCGGACTGCCGATGTGCCCGTATCTGATGCAGAAAAACGCAAATCTTGACATCTATGCCGGAAAGCATGGGGGCCTTGACGCGGCGTCGCAGATTCATGCGCTCATCTCCCCGCCCCTGTGGCCGATAGAGCCGGCGGCGCTGCCCGGAAAATGCAGCTTCCGCGACATGGAAAAACCGTTTCGGATAAACGGTGTTCTTGTGGAGTTCATGGAGGGGGTCCATCCGGGCGGGGTCAGCATCTTCAAGCTGACCGGAAGCCGGAAGACGGTTGTTTTTGCGACGGACAACACGTTGACGGAAGAAAAGCGGGATGAGCTTCTGCGCTTTGCCCGGGGCTGCGATCTTCTTCTGATCGACGGACAGTACAGTGATGAGGAGTGGTCCGGAAGAGAAAGCTTCGGACACAGCAGGTGGACGGATGCCGCCGGATTCGCCCGTGAATGCGGGGCAAAGAACGTCAGAATCATCCATCACGATCCGACCCATACGGACGACGTCCTCGATGAAGCCGAGCGGCAGGTAAAGTCGATTTTCGAAAGCTGCTCCTTTGCCAGAGAGGATGAAACAATCCCGCTTTGAGCAAGCGGGAAATGAGCACCGAATCATCAGCGGAGGGAATGCATGATTTGTTTTCTGACCAGCAGAATCGATGCCCCTGACACGGGGAAACTGAATCCTGCCAATCATCTTATCGAGGAACTGCGGCTGCGTTTCCCAAATCCCTGCCGGGCTCTGAGCATTTGCTCCGATCCCGACGGCTGGGACGAAACGGACTACTATGCGGCCCTCACAAGGAAGATGTTCGAAGACGGCGGCTTTCCCTTTGAACGGTTTTCTGTCCTGGACAGCAGAAACGAGAACCTGGCGGCAAAGCTGGTGGGGGAATCGAATCTTCTGATTCTTTCGGGCGGACATGTGCCGACGCAGAATCTGTTTTTCAACCGGATTGGCCTTCGCAGTCTGCTGAAGGATTTCGACGGCGTTGTCATAGGGATCAGCGCGGGGAGCATGAACAGCGCCGACGTGGTTTACGCTCAACCGGAGGAAGAGGGCGAGGCGGTTGATCCTGCGTATCAAAGGTTCCTTGCCGGGCTTGCTCTGACAAAGATCAAGCTGCTTCCCCATTATCAGGAAAACAGGGATTGCGTTTTGGACGGCTTGCGAATCTATGAGGATATCGCCTGTCCCGACAGCATGGGAAAGACCTTTTACGCCATTCCGGACGGAAGCTACCTGCTGATCGATGACGGCAAAGAAGAATTGCGCGGAGAAGCGTATCTGGTGAAAGACGGCGTCATTTCACAGGTGTCAGCCTGCGGAGACGTTCTTCGTTTTGCAGGGCTGTGAGACTGCGGCAGAATCAGGCGGCCGGACCGGGATTTCGAAGGAAGCCATAAATTTTCCGATCGAAGCATTGCCGATCTATGGCCTTGCCCGGATTCTGAACCGCGTCCGTCCTCCGCAACAGCCATGGACGACAACTGTTCCGTCCCCCTGCGGGTGACGGAACAGTCAGGAGGAACTCGCTCTAATCGCAGCGGGCCTCAGGCCCGCTTTAGTCGACTCAGGGTATTTTTGACGAGGCAAAGCCCCGTCAAAAACGGATTTGGCCTTGTTTTCGCCTGACCAGGCGAAAAATCAGAGGGGAAATCCCCTCTGAACTCCCCCTGACATGGAGTGGACTGAATCGTTACCATGGATGTAAATCAGAAACAGCGGAGAAGACATCCGTATTCCATCACCAGACAGAAACACCCCTGACCTGTATCGGCCGGGGATGTTTCCGCAGAAACGATGTCTGATAGCAGACCGGGAGCCTGAATTCATCAGGCTCCCGGTCTGCTTGTCAAAAAAGCCTTTCAGGCCTTTTTGACAAGCTTCAGCCGCCACATTTTTTGTGAATCCGTATATCACAAAAAATCTCGCTGCGCTCGGCAAATGCGCCTGCAAGGCAGGCTTTTTGCTGGCGGGTTATTGAAACGCGAGGCGGGCCTTGCCCCCTCGCGCTCCCCCGCGGCTCTATTGTCCTTCCTCTTCCCCATGTTTTTTGACAGTCTCACCGGGAGCCTGAATTCATCAGGCTCCCGGTCTGTTTTGCGGTTTTACGGTGCGCGGAAAGAATTACGCCTTCTCTCCGTACTTCTCGGTGTAGTCGTTGATCTCGCCGGCGGCCTCCATCATGG
>CAMVIC010000027.1 GCA_947167435.1 uncultured Clostridia bacterium
TGCCGATCTCGAGGGCGTTGAGGAAGTCCTCGTCGGTGTGGTTGGCCTCGGCGTCACCGGCGGCGGCCAGCGCATCCTGCGCGGCGAAGCGCGCACGCTGGTCGATCGGGTCGTTGAGCTCGCTGTAGGCATTGCACATTTCGCGGCCGTAGATGAAGAGCTCGAAGCGCTCGACCTTTGACGGGTCGGAGGGCTTTTTCTTCGTCAGCGGGCTGATCTCGATCGGATGGTCCATGATGAACACGGGCTGGATCAGCTTCTCTTCGCAATAGTTTTCAAAGAAAAGGTTGAGGATGTCGCCCTTTTCGTGGCGTTCGGCATACTCGATGCCTCGCTCGCGGGCGAGGGCTCTTGCCTCCTCGAGCGTGGAGACGGTATCAAAGTCCACGCCGCCCCAGCGTTTGACCGCCTCGGTCATCGTCAGACGTTCGAACGGCTTGCCGAGATCGATCTCGGTGCCCTGGTAGGTAATCGTCGTTGTGCCGCAGACGACCTCGGCCAGATGTCGGAACATCTCCTCGGTCAAGTCCATCATGCCGTTGTAATCGGTATAGGCCTGATAGAGCTCCATGAGGGTGAATTCCGGATTGTGGCGGGTATCGAGCCCTTCGTTGCGGAAAACACGGCCGATCTCATAGACCTTTTCAAGGCCGCCGACAATCAGACGCTTGAGATAGAGCTCCAGCGAAATGCGCAGACGCACGTCCTCGTCAAGGGCGTTGTAGTGCGTCTCAAACGGGCGCGCCGCGGCGCCGCCGGCGTTGGAGACGAGCATGGGGGTTTCGACCTCCATGAAGCCGCGCGCGTCGAGGAAGCGGCGGATCTCACTGATGATCTGGGAGCGCTTGATAAAGGTGTCGCGGACCTCGGGATTGACGATCAGGTCGACGTAGCGCTGACGATAGCGAACGTCGACGTCGGTCAGGCCGTGGAACTTTTCTGGCAGGGGCTTGAGCGACTTTGACAGAAGCGTGAGCTTTTCCGCGTGGACCGTGACCTCGCCGGTCTTGGTCTGAAAGACGAATCCGGTGACGCCGACAATATCGCCGATGTCCATCTTCTTAAAAGCGGCATAATCCTCGCCCAGATCGTCTCGCGATACGTAACACTGGATCAGGCCCTCACGGTCCTGGATCTTGCAGAACGAAGCCTTGCCCATGACGCGTTTGACCATCATGCGTCCGGCGACGGAAACCGTTTTCCTCTCGACAGAGGCATAGTTCTCCACGATCTCGCGGCTGTGGTGGCTGACGTCAAACTTTGTGATCTGAAAAGGGTCGCTGCCAGCGGCCTGCAGCGCCGCCAGCTTGTCCCGACGCACCTGCAGAATCTCAGACAGATCCTGCACTTCTTCGGGCTGTCTGTTCATATTCTCACTCATAGAAGCTCCTCTTAGCTCTCTCAGATAAGGCTGTCATCCCCTGAATAACAGAGGATGACAGACAGATTACTCAGTTATTCTCAACGGACAGGATCTCAAACTGCAGATCGCCCGCCGGTGCGTGAATCACGACCTTCTCCCCGGCACGGTGGCCGATCAGGCCCTGTCCCACAGGGGAGTCGTCGGAGATGCGGCCGGCCTTGGGGTTTGCTTCCTGAGAGCCGACGATCTCATAGGTCTCTTCAAAGTCGTCGTCGATATCCCGCACGCGCACAATGCTGCTGAGGGTAACCGTATCCTTGGGTGCGTCATGATCGATGTTGTCCACGATTTCCGCGTTGTCGATCAGGACTTTCAGCTCGGCAATTTTGGAATAGAGTTTTCCCTGCTCGGTTTTCGCCTCGTCATATTCGCTGTTCTCGGACAGGTCGCCAAAGCTCCTGGCTTCTTTGATCAGCTCCGCCACTTCTTTTTCGCGGACGGTTTCCAAGTAAAAAAGCTCTTCCTTCAGGGCGTCATACCGGTCCTGACTCATTTTAAATCTACTAGCATTTGCCATAAAGCAGGTCTCCTTTTCCAATATACTTAATCCTTCCAGTGGGAAGAAGCTGTGTTTGCTGTTCTCGCTTGCCGATAAATTATAATGGCAGCTTTGTGCGGTGTCAACTGGATTTATTGGTTCAGGCTCAAAAATCTCAGGGCAGTCATCAGCTGATCGTCCGCTGAGACGCTGGCCGTTCCCTCTTCACCGCCCGTGGTGCCCATGGTGGTACCGGTGGCGGATTCATCGCTGTTATAGACGATCATATCCGGCACGACACCGCCTGCTCCGGAGATATCCACGCCGTTGGGTGTCAGGTAGCTGTGAGTGGAGAGACGGATGGCGCTGCCGTCGGTAAGCTGAATGGTCTCCTGGGTGCGGGTGTTGCCGGTTGTGGCCTCACCCATAAGCGTTGCCCATTTATACTCTTTCAGAACCGCTGCACAGAGTTCCGCCTCCCGATAGGTGCCCCGGTTCACAAGCACGCACATGGGGAACGAGATACACATTCCGTCGGAGTTTGTAACCGTCTCTTCCCCGTTTTTATTGACTTCGGAGAAAAGCCGCCCCTGAGGCAGAAGGTAATCCAGCAAAATTGCGACCTCTTCAGTCAGACCGCCGGGATTGTTTCGCAGATCCAGCACGAAGGAATCTGCACCCTGTCCCATCCAATACTCGATGGCGTCCACTGCGGCCTGACCGCTGCCGGCCTCAAAGTTCAGGATCTGGATATATCCGGCTCCGGTCTTTTCCATACGGGAGTAGACCGCATTGGCGTTTGCATTGGTGCAGTCCACAGTCAGGAAAGTCTGGCCGTTGCTGATCTCCAGCTGGAACTGGCTGTTTAGCTTGGAGCGGATCAGGGTACGGACCTGGTCGGTTGAATAGCCGCTGAGCTTTTGCCCGTCCACCGCGGTGATGATCATACCGGCGACAACCCCGGCGTTTGCCGCGGGTGAGCCGGGATAAACCGAAATCACCTGAAAACCGCCCACCGTCTCGTCCTTTACCAGAGACATGCCGATATCGGAATAGTCGTTGGCAGTGGAGAGCTGATAGGTTCGGTATTCATCCGCGGTCATGAAATAGCTCCAGCCGTCGCGCAGGGAGGAAACCATGGCAGAGGCCGCGGCGTCGCCCATAGCCTTGCGGTCCACCGGATCGATATAGCGTTCGTCCAGCAGATTCTTGATTTCAATATACCGCATGGCCTCGTCGAAATCGTCCTGCCCGCCTACGCTGCGCAGCATACTGGAATAGGTCCAGGCATATACGCCTCCACCCACCAGGATCAGAAGCAGCAGCGCATATTTCAGGCGGATGCCAACGTTAAAAAGCCGCGAGATGGCGCGCCCGATGGCCTGTAATAAACGAAAGAATAAATTGCCCATAAAAACCTCCCGCGCTCAAGCCCACCGAAAAACTCTGCGGGCTGTAAGCAAGGCTTTGCCGGACAGCAGAAACTGCTGCCCGGCTGTCAGCCGATCATCGGCTGAATCTTCTGTTACTCGCCGGCGTCCGGCGCGAAGGTCAGTCCGGAAAAGAACTGCTCCGGATCGGTCCGGCTGCCGCCTGAGAACACTTCAAAGTGCAGATGCGGCCCGGTGGCAATGCCGGTGCTGCCCACATATCCCACGGTTGCACCGGAAGACACGCCCTGTCCCTCGGAAACCGATATGGAAGACAGATGTCCATACAGCGTAACATAGCCGTTTCCGTGGTCAATCATCACGCAGTTTCCATAGCCGCCGTAGACTCCGGCAAGGGTGACTACGCCGCCGTCCGCCGCAATAACCGTTGCGCCGTAGGCTGCGCCCACATCAATCCCGTTGTGGCTCTTTTCCTCCCCTGTGATTGGGTGTATGCGAAGGCCAAAGCGGCTTGTCACATAAGAGCAGGACGGCACGGGCCAGGTAAAGGAGCCGGTGGAATAGGCGTTGCTCACCGACTGAAGCTGGCGCTGCCGCTCTGCTTCCTCCTGGCGCTGCCGCTCCAGTTCTGCCTGTCGTTCGGCCTCCATCTCCGCCACCTTGGCGGCCAGGGCCTCGTCTGCCGCGATTTCAGCAAGCATGATTTCCTGAAGCTCGTCCTTGTTGGTGTCGATGTCCTCCTGGAGCTGACGGATCAGTTCGTTCGCTTCCTCAATATCCTGCTCCAGCTCCGTCTGCTCACCGCGCAGAACTTCCTGCAGTGCTTCCAGCTCAGTCTTGTAGGCCTCATACTCAGCTTGGGCCTGCTGGGTGTTTTCCCGGGCGGCGATGTACGCATCCTCCAGTTCCCGGTCGCTCTGCATGATCTCGCCCACATCGTCAATTACAGTGAGCAGCTCGCCCAGGCTGCTGGTCCGAAGAATCATGGCGAGATAATTATAGCTTCCATTTTCCTCCATGGCACGGACCCGGGCCCGATAGCGGGCAAGTTGCTCCGCCTCAAGCGCCTTTGCCGCCTCGACCTCCTGGGCCTTGTCGGCGATCAGCTCGTCATAGAGTGCGATCTCGTCGTTGTTCAGTTGGATTTGCTGAAGCGTATAGGTATTCCGCTCATCCATGGCAGCCTTGAGCTCAATAACCCCTGCCTGCTGTCCTTCCAGGTCGTCTACGACTGCCTGGGCGGCTTCCCGTTGAGCCGTCACCTCATCCCGAATGGCTCGCAGTTCATCGATCTCCTCCTGGGTCACCGCAAAGGCCGGAATCGGAAGCAGCACAGAAAGCGCAACGGCGAGAAGCAGGGCAAATATGCGAATGATGTGTCTCTTTTTCATGACGATAAGGTTTTGCAGGCGCAGTCGCTCAGCAGTTCCAATAGCTCATTCCGGAGAAGAACTGTTCCGGATCAATACGTTCTCCGTTATAGAACACTTCAAAATGGCAATGGGTGCCGGTCGCCCGTCCGGTAGCCCCCAGATAGCCGACAGTCTGCCCCGCTTCCACCCATTGACCAAGCGTAATGGCGAAGCCCGCCATGTGGGCATACAGAGTCTTGTATCCGTTCCCGTGGTCAATGATGATGTAGTTGCCGTATCCACTGTTGCTGTCTGCGGTAATCACAGTGCCGCTCATCGCAGCCACAATGGAACCGCCGTCGTTTCCGTAACCGTCAATATCGATGCCGCTGTGGTAACGGGTCTCGCCGGTAAAGGGATCCACGCGATTGCCGAAACGGCTGGTAATGGTGTGCCCGCTGGGCACAGGCCATACAAAGGACCCGCCGGAAGACACGGACGGCGTATCCGCAGGAGCGGACGGGCTCTCGGCCCCCGGCTCGCCTCCCGGTTCGCCTCCCTGCTGCGCCGCCGCTGCTGCAGCCGCGGCAGCCGCGGCTGCGGCGGCCTCGGCCTCACGTCGCTGCTGCTCTTCAAACTGTGCGACCAGCTGGGCTGCATACGCTGCGGCTTCCGCTTCCTCAAGCTGGGCCGCCGTGTAGTCCTCTACAGCAGCGCTGATGTCGTCCCGCAGACCTTCCAGAGTCGCGTTGGTATCCGAAATCAGCTGTTCGATCCCGGCCTTCTCTTCCTCCAGCTCAGTCTGTTTGGCCTCTACCTCGCCTCGAAGCGCTTCATACTCGCCCATGACCCGCTCGGTCTCTTCACGGGCGGCGCGGTACTGCCGCTCCAGCGACTTGTCGCTCTCCATGATTTCTCCGATCTCATCCAGCGCGGCCAGCAGATCGGGAAAACTCTCTGCCCCAAGGATAACGGTCAGCAGACTGTAGCTTCCGTTTTCCTCCATGGCACGGACGCGGGCGCGATAGCGTTCCAGCTGCGCCTCTTCCACGGCCTTGGCGGCTTCTACTTCCGCGCTTTTGCCGGCAATGATCTCGTCATACATGGCAAGCTCAGCAGCCACCTCGTCCAGAGATGCCTGGGCACTGCGATTCAATTCGTCCAGGGCGGCCTTCTGGTCCAGGACGCCGGCCTGCTGTTCCTGCAGGAACTCCAGCTTCTCCTGTGCTTCCGTCACCTTGGCAGCCAATTCACTGCGCAGCTGCTGCTGTGCGTCGATATCGCTCTGTGTCAGGGCGAAGGCGCTCGGCAAAGCGCTGAGAACCAGCGTCAGGACCATCAGGATTGCCAGAAGTACCGCAATCGCTGAGGTCAGTTTTTTCCTGTTCATAGCATTCTCCGAATCAAACCTTCAGATAGTTCCGAATGGCGTTGATGCCGCCAAAAACGCCTACAAATATGCCAATGCCCAGATAGGCGCTCAGCAGCGGAAGCATTACGGTTCGGAACGGGACCAGCGTCAGGAAGCTGCCGCTGAGGGAGGCCATGATTCTGCCCGTGAGCAGACTGTAAATGCCCCACTCTGCCAAAAACGCCAGGCCGCCGCCGAGAATACCCAGAACCAGACCTTCCACGATAAAGGGCAGCCGGATAAAGCCGTTTGTGGCGCCCACCATCTTCATGATGGCAATCTCTTCCCGACGGCCGAACGTAGCCAGCTTGATGGTGTTGGACATGATAAACACGCACACGAATACCAGAATCACCGTCAGCATCAGGGAGACTACACTCACGATGTTGCGGATGGTGATGAAGGCGTCGGCATACTCCAGATGTGCATTCACCTTCACGATGCCGGGCACCTGCTCCAGCTGCGCCTTGGTCTGTGCCATGGCGGCGATGTCGTTCAGATGAATCACAAAGCGGTGCCGAAACACGCTCTCGTCGATGCCCTCTCTCAGGCTGTCGTCGTAACGGCTCATGAACTTGTCCATAGCGGAAGTGCGCGAAATGAACTCTGCACTGCTTACATTGTCCACCGCCAGCAGGCTGCTTTCGATGGCACGGGCAGCATTCTCGTCCGTGATCGTCTCATCCACAAATACTACGACCTCATTCTGATCTTCCATATCGTCGATCAAAGCGTCGATATTGATTGACAGGAGCGTCACGCTGCCCATGATGATCAGACAGGCCATGATAATGGTCACCGACGCAAATGACATGAATCCATGAGTTTTGATGCTGCGGAAGCCCTCACGGATCAGATAACCGCCTCTACTCAGTCTCATAGTCGAAATACCCAAACCCTTCACTGATGATATGGCCGTCATCGATGGTGATGACCCGCTTGCCCAAAGCGTTGACCAGTTCTTTCTCATGGGTGACTACCAGAATGGTGGTGCCCATCTCGTTGATCTTCTCAAACAGGAGCATCAGCTCCAGGCTGCGTACCGGGTCCAGATTACCGGTGGGTTCGTCCGCCACGATCATTCGCGGGCTGTTGACCAGGGCGCGGGCGATGGCAACACGCTGCTGTTCGCCGCCGGAAAGCTCGTTGGGCAGGCGTTTTTCCCGCCCGTCCAGACCGACCAGCTCCAGGACGTAGGGCACCCGCTTGCTGATGTTGCGATTCGATGCGCCCACCACACGCATGGCAAAAGCCACGTTGTCGTACACGTTCATGTTCTCAATCAGGCGATAGTCCTGGAAGATTGCACCCAAAGTGCGGCGTACCTTGGGCAATTTGCGGCGCTTAATGCGCATCATGTCAAAGTCGTTGACGATAACCGTACCGGAATTGGCGTATACCTCACCGGTAATCAGCTTCATCAGTGTCGTCTTGCCGGAGCCGGAAGGCCCAACCAGAAAGACAAACTCACCGTCATTAATCTCCAGCTCTACGTTGTCCAGTGCAACCGTACCGCTGCTGTCATAAATTTTGGTGACATTCTTCATTCGAACCATAGGTTTTCCTCCAGATGGTCAGGGATTTGCAGGGATCGGATATCGTAAGGTACCGGGAAATCAATACTTGCTGTTGAGGGAATCCAGGTACATCTTTACCATCATAGCAACTTTAAAAACGATTGCGTGGTCAAATTCACGCAGATCAAGGCCGGTGATTTTCTTGATTTTCTCCAGCCGGTATACCAGTGTGTTGCGGTGTACATAGAGCTTGCGGGAGGTCTCGGATACATTCAGGTTGTTCTCAAAGAACTTGTTGATGGTCTCCAGCGTATCCTCGTCCAGGGTCTCGATCGGGTTCTTCTTGAACACCTCATTGAGGAACATTTCGCACAGGGTGGTGGGCAGCTGATAAATAATCCGTCCCAGCCCAAGGCTTTCATAATTGATGATGGTCTTCTCGCTCTCGAAAACCCGGCCTACTTCGATGGCAACCTGGGCCTCCTTGTAGCGGTCCGCCAGCTCCCGCAGATGCCGGGCGTTGGTACTGATGCCGATCACGCAGCCGATACCGAGCTCCTCATGCAGAACGCTCTCGATGTTGCGGGCCACCTTCAGTATTTCCTCGTGGGCTTCCGGTGAGCTGAGCGCCTTAATGACGACGATATCGTTTTCGTTGATGTTCAGGACAAAATCCTTCTGCTTGTCCGGGAAGAGTCTCTGGATAACCTCCACAGCCGCCACGTCCGGGTTCTCCGTCTGCCGCACCAGCAGCACGGAGCGGGGTTCGTCCGTGACGAAATGCAGCTCTTTAGCCCGCACATATACGTCCCCCGGAAGGATGTTGTCGGAGATGATGTTTTTTACGAAGGCCGCCTTGTTGTGTTTTTCTTCGTAATTGCTCTTTGCCTCGTCGAAGGCGACCGCCGCTATGGCGCATACCGTTCTTGCGACGGAGTCGTTTCCTTCCACAAAGGCGGCGTAATCCAGCTTGGCGCTGTCGCTCGTCAGCGCACTGTATGTCCGATTGCCGGTGGTTACGGTTTTCTCGTTGCCTTCAAACTCATAAGCGCGAAAGTCATCCAGCCTTGACCCGATCATGGCAAGCTCGCTGCTGGCCACAACAAAGCCCTGGTCATCCACAACGCCGATGGTGCGGTCTACGGCGTCCTTCATCTGAATAATCACATTCTGGAAAATTCTGCTGGACATAAAAATGCCTCCCTATGTGCTGCGGTCGACAGCTGCCAAAGGCTCTTAGGCAAAAATGCCATACCCGCGCAATTTTCTTTTTCCATAATAACTCCATTTCCTGTTATTTTCAATAGAAAATCCTTAGAAATTTTGTTAACTTTTTTGTCAATGTGTTCTTTCCGCTCAAAAAAGATCAGAAAATCGGAAGAATTTTTGACAGATTTTCCATTCTTTGACCACTGAACAGTCTGCACAAATCCCCTTCGTCCAGCATTCTGACCATACCCGGTTGACTGCCCTCATCCAGAGTAAGTCCGCCAATCGCCAGCCGCCGCAGCTGCTGAACCGGTTTTCCCCTGGCGGCAAGCATTCGTTTGACCTGATGGTACTTTCCCTCTCTCACCGTCACAAGGCAGGCGTTTTTTCCCAGCGGCTCCAGCCTGGCCGGCAGGCACTGAGTGCCGTCCGCAAGGACAATTCCCCCGGAGAAGGCCTCCACGTCTTCGTGGTCCGGCTCTCCGTCAACAAGCGCAAAATACAGTTTATCCACACAGGATTTGGGGGAAATCACCCGATGGGCAAACTCTCCGTCGTCGGTCAGAATCAGAAGCCCGCTGGTATCCTTGTCCAATCGTCCCACCGGGAACAGCCCCATCCGGCGCATCTCCTCCGTCACCAGATTCAGTACCGTTTTCTGCTGCCTGTCCTCGGTGGCGGTAAGCACACCCGAGGGCTTGTCCATCATAAAGTAGTGGTGCTTCTGAAGACGCAGAACAGCCCCGTCCAGTTCTACCCGACACTGCTCCGGATCCAGTTTTATCTCCGGGCGTGTGACGGTTTGTCCGTCTATCTGCACGCGGCCGCTTCGAATGATCTCCTTCAGTTCTTTGCGGGAGGCAAGTCCCTGATCTGCCAGCAGCTTATCCAATCGCAGCAGCGCCATAGTACCCTCCTGCTTTCCATATCGCCATGCCAATTGTGCGTATTATACTATATCAGAAACCAAATTGCAATGTATTTTATCCGTTTTGTTTTCTGCAGTCCGATTCCGTAAACGCCGGACCGGCCTCATTTATCAACTACAGTTGCCGTATGCATCAAACTAAATCGGATGAGCAGCGCTCACCCGATTGTCCATTCATTATAATTCATCCCCGCGTCTGTCTGGATCGAATTCAAATAGTATCCGTACAGAGAGTCGGTATCCGACCACAGCTTCCGCAGGCTGCCGTCCGGATCCAGCGCTTCATAGTTTTCCATGTGTCCGGAGAAATAGCAGCGGTTGAGCTCACAGGCGAAAACGTTCATGGTAGCCTGCTGCCCGGGGCTCAGTGCTCTCCCAGCCAGAAGAAGTACCGTCTGGCTCAAGGTTCTCTCATCAAACAGCGAGGCGGCATAGCCGGTAAAATCTTTCAGTTCTTCCTCCTCCCGCCCATGCCGCTGCGCCCAGGCATCAACCGCCACTGTCTGCGTATGATACCGGAAAACGCAGCTTTCATACCGCAGCACGCCATATTGACAGGGGTAGCTGCAGAGAGCGGACGTGGCAATTTCTGTCACGCCGTTTCTTTCCTGAATGTGCTGCATATGGAGATGCCCGCTCAGGAACACCCGCACGTCGTATTTTTGAAACAGCTTGAGCAGTGCCCCGGATTGGGTAAGTACATAACCGTAGTCAAACATGCTGTGCTGCAGAAGGTTCTGGTGACAGGCAGCAATCACTCGGCAGCCCTGCTTTGCAGCGGTTTTCAGTTGCTGCTCCACCCAGGAAACCGTATCCGGCGGCAGCGCGCAGGAATACCGTGCCGTGTTCGCGTCCAGCATCAGAATCCAGGTACTGTCATTGAGCGCATAGCAATAGCTCAGGGACTGCGGATCCCGGCTCAAGGCCTCATCCGGGCCGAACTCGGCATAGATTTCCTTAAAGCTTTCGGTTGTGGCAGAATCGACAAGCGTATAGCTCTCGCCCTCAAAACGAGCGGCGCTGCTGCAGTACACGTCATGGTTCCCAGTCAGAACCAGGACCGGGACGCCGGCTGCCTCCACCCTTCTCAGCTTTTCCGCCAAGGCTCTGTGGCTCTCCAGCGCTCCGTTGAAGCTCAGGTCCCCGGTCAGGAGCAGCGCGTCCGGCTTCATCAGGCAGACCTCCTCCAGAAACGCGTCCGTCAGCTCTTCACAGAAAAGGCTGGTCTTCCCGTCTCCGCGTTTCACAAGCTCCCGGAAATGCGGACTGTCGTTGCTCAGTTCCGGCGAGATATAATGGAGATCGGTACCGATCACCAGGCTGAATGAGTCCCGCATTTCCAAAGCGTTGCTCTTCCCGGAGCATACCGTCAGCAGCAGGCTCAAACACAAGAGTCCAGCAGCGCATTTTTTCAGCATCGTGTTCTCTCCTTCCGGATATTAAAAAGGCCCATGAATCAAATGATTCATGGGCCTCATTCAGCTTCTGTTCAGGCTGCGGCGGATTTATTCCTCAACGGACTCGGGGACATTGCCGGTGGCTTCACCGGATTCGGAGACCTCATACACGAGTGCGTCCTCAGCGGGGCCCTCATCCTCTTCCGCTTCCTCTTCATAGGAAGGCGCTGCAGCGGGTGCGGGCTCTGCCAGAGCGCGGATAGACAGGGAGATCTTGTGCTTCTCCTCGTCAATCGCGGTGATTTTGGCCTCAACGACGTCGCCGACGGTCAGCACGTCCTCGGGCTTGCCGATGCGGCGGTTGGCAATCTGGCTGATATGAATCAGGCCGTCCACGCCGGGCAGGACCTCGGCAAAGGCGCCAAAGGGCATGAGCTTGACGATGGTGACCTGAGCAATGCTGCCCACCTGATACCGGTTGGTAAACTGGGTCCAGGGATTGCCGTCGGGATCCTTGTAGCCGAGGGAGATTTTTCTCTTCTCCTTGTCGAAGTTGATGACGTAAACGTCGACCTCGTCGCCTACAGAGACAACCTCGGAGGGCTGGTGGATGCGGCTCCAGCTCAGCTCGGAGACATGCACCATGCCGTCGATTCCGCCGATATCCACAAATGCGCCATAGCTGGTCAGAGACTTGACCACGCCGTGGTAGTGCTTGCCGATCTCGATCTCGTTCCAGATGG
>CAMVIC010000028.1 GCA_947167435.1 uncultured Clostridia bacterium
GTGAATTCCAGCAGCTCCTCCACCATGGAGGTCAGCCGCTTGGCCTCGCCCAGGATGATGGTGATGCCCCGCTTGGTCTCCTCCGGGTCCGCGTCGCCCTCCAGCAGGGTCTCCGCCCAGCCGGTGATGGCGGTCAGGGGCGTGCGGAGCTCATGGGACACCGAGGACACGAACTCGGACTGCATCCGCTCCGCCTGGCTGATCTTGGTGGACATATCGTTGATGGTATCGGCCAGCTCGCCGATCTCGTCGTCAAATTTCTTCTGGATCCGGACCCCGTAGCTGCCGGCAGCGATGCGCTTGGCAGTCTCGGTGATCTCGCCCACAGGCTCCAGCACGGAGCGGACGTACATCCGGTTGCTGGCGTAGACCAGCAGCAGCGCGCCCAGGGCAAAGCCCACGGGCAGCAGCAGGCCCACCAGGATAAAGCGATCCGCGTTGCGGGTGCTGGTGACACAGCGCAGCACCCCCACCACCTGGCCGTCCGCGTAGATCATGGGCGTCGCCACCGACATGATCCGCTCGCCGGTGGAGGGGTTCTCCCCCACGAAGTAGACGTTGGTCTTGGTCTCCAGCGCCTTGATGACCTCGGAGGTGCGGACGGTCTCCTCGGCAAACAGGCCGTAGGAGGAAGCCAGCACCTCCCCCTTGCTGCCCACGAACTGCAGCTCCAGCCGATCCCGGCCGGCGTAGTTCTGCACCAGCTGAACGCAGGAGTCATAGCACTCGCTGTAATCCAGGTTCAGATAGTTCCGCAGGAAGGCCGCCGTGGTGCTGGCCTCCGCCTCCAGGCCGGAGCGCATGGTGGAATAGGTGTAGGCGCCGTTCGCCACGGAAAAGGCGATGCCCAGCAGGATGACGATCACTGCCATCAAGCCCAGGATGCTGCGCAGCCAGCGCTGGCGAATGCCGCTGGCAAAGCCCCGCTTTTTCCGTTTTTCTTCCCGAAGCGCCTGCTTCTGTTCCGGGTTTTTCAAGCTCAGGCACCCCATTTATAGCCGAAGCCCCAGACCGTGGTGATGAAGGTGGGGTTGGCGGTATCGTTCTCGATCTTGATCCGCAGGCGGCGAATGTTCACGTCCACGATCTTCAGCTCGCCGTCATAGTCCCGGCCCCACACAGAGGTGAGGATGTCCTCCCGGGAGAGAGCCCGGCCGGGATTCTGCATGAACAGCTTCATGATGGCGTATTCCACCTGGGTCAGCTTGATCCGCACGCCGTTCTTCTCCAGGGTGCGGTTGCGGGTGTTCAGGACAAAAATGCCCTGGCTCAGCACCTCGGCATCGGTGTTGGTCTCCCCGCCGATCCGGCGGAAAATGGCGTCGATGCGGGCCGTCAGCTCCGCAGGCGAGAAGGGCTTGGTGACGTAGTCGTCCGCGCCGGTCATAAGGCCGGTGACCTTGTCCATCTCCTGGGTGCGGGCGGTGAGCATGATGATGCCGATGACCTTGTTGGTAGCCCGGATGTTCCGGCAGACCTCAAAGCCGTCCATGTCGGGCAGCATGATGTCCAGAATGGCCACGCCGATGTCGGGATTCTCCCGCAGGCGCTCCAGCGCCTCCGCGCCGGTGCCGGCCTCGATGGCGTCATAGCCGGCCCGCCGCAGATTGATCACCACAAAGCTGCGAATATTGACCTCGTCTTCCAGAATCAAAACCTTTTTCATTTCCTGTATTCCAACCTTTCGGGTAATTTGCGATTATTTCACTCGTTCGGCAGCAGATCCACCGAGATAAAGCTGAACCGGGTGCGGAGGTCTTCCTCGCTGAGCTCCGCCGTCTGTCCCAGCTGGGCGGCGTAGTAGACCTCGCCTCGCTGCTCCAGCAGGAAGCGGCCCTCCTCCGTGCTGCGCGCCTTGGCCTGCTCACCGGTCAGAGCGTAGACCGTGACCAGTGGGGTCAGGCTGCCGTCCTCTCCCCGGAGGGAGAGCTCCGTCCCCGCGGGGCCGTCCCCGGCCCGGTGCTTGGTGACGGTGAGGTTCTGGCACCAGGTCTCGGGCAGGTAGAGGAACCAGCCCTCCGCGAAGTTGTGGTAGGTGCTCATTTTATCGGTACGGACGCCCTCGTCGCTGAGATTGTACCAGATGATCCGGTATTGGTTCTCCGAGCCGGCGTCCCCCTCCACAGCGGGCAGGGGCACGGTCTGGGGCAGCTCAACGATGCCGTCGTTGTCGATGTCCGTGGAGTAGACGTAGTAGTTGCGAACCGTCTGAACGCTCTGGCCGCTCTCCCGGTTCTGGGTGATGTTGGTGAACACGTTCTGATGCAGGGTAAACACGTCGGTGATGAGGTTGTTTTCGTCGTAGGCGCTGGCCACGAAGACGGCCGGGACGCCGGGGGCGATCTGCCCCGTCAGAATGCGCTTGACCGACTCCGCGCCGGTGGAAAGGCTGGCCTCGGCGTCCTTCTGCAGCTCGCCGTCGCCGAAGCGGTAGAACTCGGCGTAGGCCCGCAGGCCGTCGGCGTTGGCCCGCAGGACGAAGATATCGGAGCACTGATCCCCGTCCAGATCCAGCACCGTATAGGCGGTATAGCCGGAGCTCATCAGCTCCTGCGCCACCCCGCCCCGCATGGTGTAGACGCTGAGAAACTGCTGCACCTGCTCGCCGATGCGGCGGGAGACCAGCAGCTCCATCCCGGGCTCCCCGTCGATCTGGGCGTAGCGGACGGAATCAAAGGCCGTGCCGTCGCCCTCCAGGGTGCAGGCCAGGGTGTAGTGCTCCTCCTCCCTGCGGAGGATCAATACCTTCAGAGGCCGTTCCCCGTCCTTCTTGCAGAAAACGAGGATTTCCTCCTGCCCGTTCCCGTCCAGATCCACCTGCTGGATGATCTGGCGGTTCGGAGGAGAGACGGGTGCGCTGTAGCTGCCGTTTCCAAGTGCTGATTCGACAGCGTTTTGCAGCTCCCGATATTCCTGGGAGCGCTGGGGCAGGGCGTAGAGGGAATCGCTGTCGAAGGAATAGCAGCCCGTCAGCAGCAGGGCCAGCAGGAGTGACAGCAAGATTCGTTTATGTTTCATGTTGTTCTCGTTTCGGTTGATTCTATACGAACGGATTGGCGCAGCCAAGGTATCACATCCCCGCGATTGCAAGAAGAATGCGCGGAATAATCTGCTTCCGGGTGCGGTCATAGGCCGCTTTTTGTTCCTCGCTCCGAAGCAGCAGGGAATCCCCTGTGGCAGAATTATCCGAAACAGACATCAGCGCGATTGCAGGCTTTTCCATCAGATCTGCCATGCGGTAGAAGGAGCTGGTTTCCATCTCAATCAGGCGCACGCCGAAGCTCTTGATGAAGTCCATGTGGGCATACTCGCAGTAGATGGAATCCGTGCAGAATACCGGCTCCTGCCGCAGCATAAATCCCAAGTCCGCACTCAGCCGTACCACGCGCTCCACAAAGGCCGGGTCGTTGGGGAAAACCTTTCCATACGGCTTGTAGGCCAGAATGTCTTCCTCCAGGTAGCCGTTGGCCAGATTGCCCTCCACGCACCAGGCGGGCGTGCAGAGGTCTCCCAGGGAAATCTCCGGGGACAGGGCTCCCACCGCCCCGAGAAATACCAGCTTGTCAAAGTCCAGCACCGCGCACAGGGACAGCTCGTCAATCAGACAGCATGCGCCGGGACTGCACTGAATCCAGCCAATCAGCCGATCCCCGTGCTTTACCTCATAGCCGGAATAGTAGCTGTGTGTGTCCCGTGTGCAGACGATCTCCACCTCGCAGTCCTTCATGATCTTGTCAGGCTTCCAGGCGGGGGCCACGACCAGCAGATCATAGTGCTTCTCCACGGAAAGGCCAAACTCACTGAAGACCGCCCCGGCGTAATCCTCCGTCGATTTGTCCGCCCGGATCAGGTCAAGCATACGTTGTTTCATTGCAAGTTTCCTTTCTCTTTGTTCAGAGTTCAAAGCCTGTAGCACGGGCAATCTACCCGCCAAGCAGGCAGACAGATAACCATCTAAACCCATAATTTCACAAACTACATTATAACACAATTCTGTAAAAAAGTGTAGCGGTTTTTCAAAAATAATTACAAATTTTGCAGGGCTGTCCCGTGGCGCACCGGTGTGCGCCGCTACGGGCGGGTGCGTGCGGGGGAAAGGCGGGCTAATAGCCCGCGCTACAGTAGGGTGCGTCCCGTGGCGCACAATGTGCGCCGCTACGGGCGGGTGCGTGCGGGGGAAAGGCGGGCTAATAGCCCGCGCTACAGTAGGGTGCGTCCCGTGGCGCACCGGTGTGCGCCGCTACGGAGCTCTGCCCCTACTTTTCTACCACGGCGGGCTCGCCTAACAGCTCTCGCAGCTCCTCCAGCATGACGGCCTCGGGGGTGCATTGGGTGCCCCGGCGGACGCCGGTATCGGCAAAGTAGAGCACCGTGGGGGTGGCGCCGGGGAACATATTCAGAACGGCACGGGCCTTCCGGTATTCCAGGCTGTCCTCCGAGGGCAGCTTCAGGTAGAGCTTTTGGCAGGAGGAAACCCGGTTCAGGGTCCGGGACGGCGCGCCGCCATGCTTGACGTAGCTCTCCAGGGTCATCACGCTGTTTGCCATCAGCTGGGCGGGCTTGTCGTCCCGCAGGGAGACCCGGCCCTCCACGGCCACGGCTTCCCCCTCCCGCAGCAGCTCCTCAAAGCGGTTCAGCACTGCGGAGAACACCAAAATCTCCACGGAGGCGGTGTCGTCCTCCAGGGTCACGTAGGCCATCAGACTGTTGTTGCGGGTGGTCTTGGAGACAAAGCTCTGGACGACGCCGCAGACTGTGACCACCTCGCCGTCCCGGAGCTGGGCGTCCTCCCCCGTGATCCGGCGGATGGGCAGAGCCTTCGTCCGGCGCAGGGCCTGCCGGTACTGATCCATGGGGTGGCCGGAGATATACAGGCCGGTGGTCTGCTTCTCCCCGCTGAGCAGCTCAAAGAGCTCCAGCTCCGGGAGAGTCGGCACCGGGAAGCTCATATCCGTCTCCCGGTCGTCCATGCTTTCAAACAGCCCCATCTGGCCCGAGAGATTCCGGCGGCTCTGGTTGGCCAGCCAGCCCATCATGGGCTCGTAGACCGCCAGCAGCTGGCTCCGGCGCAGGCCGAAGCAGTCCATGGCCCCGCAGCGGATCAGATTCTCCACGGCCCGCTTGTTCAGCTCCGTGTCTCCCATGCGCCTGCAGAAGTCCTCCAGGCCAGTGAAGGGGCCGCCGCTCTCCCGCTCGGCCACCATCTTGCGGATCAGCCCCCGGCCCACGTTCTTCACCGCCCCCAGGCCGAAGCGGATGCTGTCGCCCTCCACGGTGAAGGCGTCCTCGGAGCGGTTCACGTCCGGAGGAGCCAGGGGGATGCCCATGTCCCTGCAGTCGGCGATATAGCCCGCCACCTTCTCGGTGTCGGAGAGCATGGAGGTCATCAAGGCCGCCATATACTGCCGGGGATAATGGCATTTGAGCCAGGCGGTGTCGTAGCTGACCTTGGCGTAGCAAACCGCGTGGGCCTTGTTAAAGGCGTAGTTTGCGAAGTCCAGTATCTCGTCGTAGATCTGCTGGGCGGCCGCCTCGCTGACGCCGTTGGCCACTGCGCCGGGGATGCCCCGGCCGGGGTCGCCGTAGACGAAGGCCTGGCGCTCCTGGACGATGACGTTCTGCTTCTTCTTGGAAATGGCCCGGCGCATATTGTCCGCCTGGCCCAGGGTATAGCCGCCCAGCTTCCGGAAGATCTCGATCACCTGCTCCTGGTAGACGATGCAGCCGTAGGTGACGTTCAGAATGGGCTGCAGCTGAGGGGTGATGTAGGAGATGGTCTCCGGGTGGTGCTTGGACTGGATGAACTTGGGAATGGATTCCATGGGGCCCGGACGGTAGAGGGCCACGATGGCGGTCATATCTTCAATGGACTGGGGCTTCATCTGGACGCAGACCCCGGTGATGCCGGTGGATTCCAGCTGGAAGACGCCGGAGGTCTTGCCCTCCCCCAGCATGGCGAAGGTCTCGGGGTCATCGTCGGGGACGTTCTTCATGGAGAAGCCCGGCTCGATCCGCCGGATCTGCTTCTCCGCGTCGTCGATGACGGTAAGGTTCCGCAGGCCCAGGAAGTCCATTTTCAGCAGGCCCAGCTCCTCGATGGTGGTCATGGTGAACTGGGTGACGATGGTATCCTCGTTCCGGGCCAGGGGCACGTAGTCGGAGACCGGCCGGGCGGTGATCACCACGCCGGCGGCATGGGTGGAGGTGTTCCGGGGCATCCCCTCGATGTCCCGGGCGGTGTCGATGAGCTGCTTCACCCGGGGATCCTCGTCGTACATCTTTTTCAGCTTTGGATTCTTGGTGAGGGCCAGCTCCAGGGTCATGTGCAGCTCATTGGGGATATTCTTGGCCACCACGTCCGCCTCGGCGTAGCTCATGTTCAGAGCCCGGGCCACGTCCCGGATGGCGCCCCGGGCGGCCATGGTGCCGAAGGTGACGATCTGGGCCACCCGATCCTTGCCGTATTTGCGGGTGACGTAGTCGATGACCTCTCCCCGGCGCTCCTGGCAGAAATCGGTATCGAAGTCGGGCATGGAGACCCGCTCCGGGTTCAGAAAGCGCTCAAAGATCAGGGTGTACTGCATGGGGTCGATCTCGGTGATGTGCATACAGTAGGCCGCGATGGAGCCCGCGCCGGAGCCTCTGCCGGGGCCCACGGGGATCCCCTGCTCCTTGGCCCAGCGGATGAAGTCCGCCACGATCAGGAAGTAGTCCACGTAGCCCATGCGCTCGATGACGCCCATTTCGTAGTCCAGTCTCTCCCGGTAGGCGGCGATCTTCTTCTCGTCCGTAGGGACGGCACTCTGCCGTCCGCCGTAACGCTCCTCGAAGCCGTCCCGGCACATTTTACGGAAATAGCTCAGAGAGTCCGATCCGTCCGGGGCCTCGAAGGCGGGCAGATGGTAGTGGCCGAACTCGAATTCCACGTTGCAGCGCTCCGCGATGCGGACCGTGTTGGCAAAGGCCTCCTCCAGCTGGGGAAAGAGCTGCCGCAGCTCGTCCTCGGACTTCACGTAGAACTCGTCGCTCTCAAAGCGCATCCGGTTGGGGTCGTCCACGGTCTTGCCCATCTGGATGCACATCAGCACGTCCTGGGTGGCCGCGTCCTCCCGGCGCAGGTAGTGGGCGTCGTTGGTGACCACCAGGGGCAGCTCCAGCTCCCGGGCCAGGCGCAGCAGCATGGGGTTGACCTTGGCCTGCTCCGGGATGCCGTGGTTTTGCAGCTCCAGGTAGAAATTCTCCGGCCCGAAGATCTCGCTGTATTCCAAAGCCAGCGCCTTGGCGCCGTCATAGTCGTCGATTTTCAGCCTGCGGGGAATGGCCCCCGCCAAGCAGGCGGACAGGGCGATCAGCCCCTCGCTGTGCTGCCGCAGCAGCTCCATGTCGATCCTGGGACGGCCGTAGAAGCCCTCTAAGAAGCCCTTGGACACCAGGTAGCTCAGATTGCGGTAGCCGGTCTCATTCTGGCAGAGCAGCACCAGGTGGGCGTTCTCGTTGTCGATGCCGTGGACCTTGTCGAAGCGGGTGCGGGGGGCCACATAGACCTCGCAGCCGATGATGGGCTTGACCCCGGCGGCCTTGGCGGCCTTGTAGAAGTCGATGACGCCGTACATGACCCCGTGATCCGTGATGGCCACGGCGTCCTGCCCCAGCTCCTTCACCCGATCCATCAGCCGCCCGATCCGGCAGGCCCCGTCCAGGAGGCTGTATTCGGTATGTAGATGGAGATGTACGAAGGACATTTGTTTCTCCTTTCAAAACGAAAAACGCAAAATGAAGAACAAAAAACTGCGGTGGTTCTCAATTCTGCGAATTGAGAACCATATTCAAATAATCGCGAAGCGATACCTTAGTTTTGCGTTTTTCCTTTTTCGTTTTTCGTTTACGCTTCATTTGCCAGCTCGCATAGCTTGCGCAGCCTGTGGTTCAAGGCCGACTTGGTGATGGGTGGGTCGAACATCTCCGCCAGCTCGACCAGGGTGGCTTCCGGGTTGTCTTCCCGGAGGGCGGCAGTCTGACGGTACTTTTCCGGCAGACTGTCAAGACGCCCGTTCTCCCGCAGGACGCGGATGGCGGCGATCTGGGTCTGGGCCGCCTCCACGATCTTGGAGGTGTTGGCATTGTCGCAGTTGACGATGCGGTTGATCTTGTTCTTCATATCCTTCTCGATCTTGGCCTCCATGACCCCCATGGCAGCCACGGGTGCGCCTAAGAAGGCCAGGAAATTCTCGATGGAATCGCTCTGCTTGAAGTAGAGGATGGAAACGCCCTTCCGCATGCTGGTCTTGGGCGAGAAGCCCTGATCCAGCAGCAGGCTCTCCGTCTCCCGGATCACCTTGTGGTGGTTGGTGGCAAGCTCCAGATGGTAGCGCTTCTCCGGGTCGGTGACGGAGCCGCCGGAGAGAAAGGCCCCCCGCAGAAAGGCCTGCCGACAGCAGTCCTTCTCCAGCAGACCGTAGTTGACGTGGAGGCTGACGCTGTCCGCGGGGCTGTAGCCGATGGCGTCAAAGATGTGCTCGATCTTCGCCCGATCCTGGATCAGGAAGGAGAACTTGCCCCCCGACTGGAGCTCGTCGAAGTCCAGCTTGAAGGCCTTGTGAAAGAGCTGGGGCAGCCGGGCCGCAAAGGCCTCGCTCTCCGTCACCAGCTTGATCTGCTCCGCGCCCACGCCGCTGCAAAACAGCAGCACCCCGCAGGCCTCCGCCAGCGCGCAGCATTTTTTGTTGATAAAATCCCTGCAAAGCTCCGCCTTTGCGTCTGAGGAAAAGGACATAATGGACACCTCCGGTGGCAGTTGAGAATTGAAAAAAGGATGCCTCTAATATTGATTGGTTTTCAAAAACGCATACGCTTCTCGAAGAATCCGGCGGGCGCTGTCATGCTCCAGCACTGCAAGAGCCTCCGGAAGGGACAGCAGGGCGGCAGCCTGCAGCTCCGTCTGCTGGGGAACCGGGGTCTGGTTCTCATACTCCGCCAAAAAATAAACCACCTGCTTATAGGTATTCGGCTTGCCCGGCAGGGCATAAAACTCCACCCTGCGAAAGCCGGGGATCAGCCGGGGCGTCAGGCCCACTTCCTCCCGGATCTCCCGCAGCGCGGCGTCCGCCTCGCTTTCTCCGCCTTCGATGTGGCCCTTGGGGAAGCCGTGATGACCGTCCAGGTGCTGCGCGATCACAAAACGGAGCCCTTCCGCCTGCCGGGTGAAAACGACGGCTCCGGCGCTGTGTTCCAGCGTCTTGTGCAAATCGCGATGTACCGCCTGCACGGGAACGTGCTCGGCCTGCAGCGCTTCGGCCAGGCGGTAGACCATGCTGACGGAGCGATGCTTGCCGCCGGAGCAGCCGACGGCGATCAGCAGCGGCGTCTTGAGCGGGCTTTCGTAGGACTGATACAAGGCGATCCGCTGCCGCAGCAGGGACAGGACGCTTTCATAATAGCGCTCGCTCTCGGGCGTGGAGAACACGTAGTCCCGCACCTCTGCGTCGAGGCCGGTCTTGTGCTTCAGCGCCTCCACGTAGTAGGGGTTCGGCAGCCCCCGCACGCCGATGACGGTATCGGCCTCCTCCGGCAGACCGTAAAGATAGCCGAAGGACGTCAACGTAATTTCGTTCATAGCTTCCTCCGTGGTTCAGAGTCCGTAGGGGCGCACAGTGTGCGCCCGCAGTTCAGAGTTCAGCGTGCGCCCCTACGTAATACGCGGACGGCAGGGTGCCGCCCTACAGGCGGGTGCGTCGTTGTCAGCTCTTACCCGTTTGAATGTAAAACAGCGGGTTTGTGTCGTACCGGTCGGGGAGCTCGATCCATTCCCCGTCTTCGTCGCTGATATACCATTTTCCGTCGCGGCATTCCAGCCAGCCGTAATTGCCGTAATCCCCGGAAATGGGCAGATACCAGCACTGCCAGCAGGGTAATTCATAATTCGTGTTATATCGAAACCAAATGGTACAATCCGCGCCCGAGTATTGATAATAGCTTGTTTCTTTGTCAAGCTTGAGGGTTCTGACGCTTGTTACGCGCTCCGTTCTCTGCCAGACGCCGGCGCTTGTCTCCGTCACGCGGATCGTTTCTCCCATCTGCTCTATGGCGGAACGGTACCGATTTCGGGATTCTTCTGTGATAAATTCCTGTTTCTCTATTCCAAGCGGGCGTAAGTGAGTTGACGATTGCCAGGACTTGGAAAGAAGAAATACGCCCAAAACGATCAGAGCGAAAAAGCCGACGGCGGCGATCCAATATCCGGTCGGTTTTGTGGTCGTTCCGATTCCACCCTTCCGAATCAGGTCCTTCGCCCGGGACCCATAAGGATCGTTGTATTTGTTGATTATTTCCTGATTCGCCAAGTCTCGAATTGCTGCTGCCTGTGGATTGAATGACATAATAAACCCTCCTTGTTTCATGCAAAAACGCTCACAATTTTGCTACGATAATGATACACCGCAAGCAAGAAAACGGCTATCACAAAAAGTGCAAAAACAGGGGCGACATTTCCACAAAAAGTGCAAAACGCGGACGCACACTGTGCGCCACTACGAAACCCTGATCCTTGATCCTTGATCCCTGTTTTGCATTCCGACAATGGGGTTCGGGGCGTCGAGGACGCCGATGACGGTATCGGCCTCCTCCGGCAGACCGTAAAGATAGCCGAAGGACATGAGGGTTAGTTCGTTCATTGTTTTTCTCCTGCGTTACAGGTCAAAATCGTTGTCTTGCAGCTTGTACCTTTTCAAGAATTTCGCTTTACGCTCCTTCAAAAGCTCCATATAGTGCTCGACTTCGATTCCTTGCAGAGCCTTCCGCTGTGCTCCCAAAAGCTCCGTGCTGCGCCATATCATTGAGGTTTTGGAAAGCTTTTCCCGAATGACGTTGGGAATCTCCCGTTCCTCCAAGGCCTGCACGCAATGAGGAAACATTTCGGTATCGTGCATCATCAAAGCTTGATCTGCATAATCTGATGTAATCTCAGCGGATAGCGGATATTCGCAGTAGGTGTGCTTCCAGCGCGAGACAACGAGGTTGCGAAGATTCTCATATACCGCCTCTCGCGTTTGCATTTTTTCTACCTGGGGGAGAAGCTCCTCGTATATGTACTCTGCACCACGCTTGGGAAGCTTTGGCACCAGAATTTCTCCACCGGGTAATGGAGCGGCCCCCATAGAACCGGCAAGCGAAAGGTATCTTTGTAATGGTTCATTAAACTGCGTAGATGCCAGAGGCATATTGATCGTTGCGGCAATATAGGTCGGGTGAAACCACCATTCAAAACAAATACCAGACATGCTGTACGGGAACGTAAGCATAACATGATAATGGCATATAATCCCGTTGTAGATCTTGTACCAGTTCAGCAGATCGTCCCGATAGTTCACAAACCCGGCGTCCCGCAGGGGCTGGGCGTAGAAGCGCTCTGATATTTGACGCAGTTCCTCTTTCAGTTCCTTTTGTGCAATGATACGCTCCACTCCCCTATTATTCGGATTTCAACCTGTTACTGATTACTTGTTACCTATTACTTGCGGTAACCCTCGGGGCGTCGAGGACGCCGCCCCCTACAAGCGTCACCTGTCACTTGTCACTATCCCAGATCCGTACCTCCGGCTCCAGCTCGATGCCGGAGGCGGCCTTGACGCGTGCCTGCACCTGCGCGATCAATTCCAGCACGTCGGCGCTTGTGGCGCGGCCCAGGTTCACTACGAAGCCGGAATGCTTCTCGGAGACCTCCGCTCCGCCGACTCTGTACCCTTTAAGCCCGGACTGCTCAATAAGTGCCGCCGCGTAGCCTCCGACAGGCCTTTTGAATGTGCTGCCTGCGCTCGGATATTCCAGCGGCTGTTTGGATCTTCGTTTC